>QKHD01000357.1 GCA_003250175.1 Helicobacteraceae bacterium | reverse complement strand
CCCCGAAGACCGACATGATCTGCATCCGCTCGCTGTGTCTGAAACGCCACACTTCCATCTGGCGGATCACCAGCAAGGAGGCGATCAAAAAGATCAGCACGCTAAAGATCATCAGAACCGTTTTATTGAGCAAGAGCACGGAGTAGAGGGTGTTCTGGCTCTTGGCAAAGCTCTCCACCTTGGTGATGGCGGCATTTTTCTTTAGTGCGCGTACCGTCTCGTCCAGCTCCGACTTGGAGGGGTATTTGATCAGCTTGAGGCGGTAGAAATGGGGCAGGGAGCTTTTGAGCATCTCCTCGTTGCGCTGGGTGAACTTTCCCTTGAGGGGTTCGAGCACGACGGAGGTGTCAATCGCCTCGGCGGAGTCGATCATATACGAGACCAGGCGGAGGTTTTCGATCTCCAGGGCGTCCTTGCTGACGATCACCATGGAGTACTCGTTGGCAATGCGCGCTTCGTAGTCTTCGATGATGTGCTGCAGGGAGACGACGCTCTGAATGGCAGTAAGCATCGTCACCAGGGCGATAATGAGGGAGAGGTGGTTCTTAAGTGTATTCATGCATCCCCCGGCTTTCAAGATGGAAGTGGCGGTAGGCCACGTTGATGTTGCCCGGCATGCGGTGGGTGACGATGATGACCGTCTTGCCCAGGGCGTTGACCTTCAAGAATAGCTCCATAACAAGCTCGGTGGAGTAGTCGTCGAGGTTTCCGGTGGGTTCGTCCGCCAGAATGATATTGGGGTTGTGGGCCAGGGCGCGGGCGACGCCGGCACGCTGCTGCTCACCCCCGGAGAGTTCGGCGGGGTAGCGGTCTTTACGGTGGGTCAGGCGCACGTGGGCCAGCAGCTTGTCCACCTGGCGGCGTACCACGTCCTTGGAGTAGCCCGCAATAATCATGGGCAGGGCGATATTTTTCTCGATATCCCACTCCTTGATCAGTTTATAGTCCTGAAAGACGATCCCCAGATTGCGTCGCAGGGTGTTGATCATGGATTTTTTGGGTCGGGAGAGGTCGGCTCCGGAGACGATGAGGCTCCCCTCAAAGGGGGCGATGGCGCCGTAGAAGGATTTAAGCAGGGTCGATTTGCCGCTGCCGCTCATGCCGGTAATGAAGACCAGCTCGCCCTCCTGGATTTCAAAATCGATGTGCGAAAGGATCTGTTCGCGCTTGTTGTACGCGAGGGTAAGGTTCTTAGCCGTTATCAGTGCCATGGAGCATCGCTTGCAGTCTGGAGTGAGCCCGGAGGCTCGCCCCCGTCGGGTAGGGGGTCTTGGGGTAATAGCTTACCGTGTGGTTTTGGAACATCAGGTAAAGCGACTGGGGTGTGCCGAAGGCCCCCATGGTGATTTTCAGCAGCCCTTCGCCGTTGCCCAGCGGATAGCGCTCCTTGGCGCCGATCAGGTAGTCAGACTCCACAATCGCCTTGCCGCTCAGTTCATCGGCGAAGGTTTCAAAAGGAACGAAGCCCTCAAAGCTGAAATCATGCTCGAAGGTGCGCGGTTCGCTTTGCAGGGTGTTGGTAAGGGTCAGGTCGTAGAAATTTTTGTTCATCTTCTTCCAGCGGTCTTCGTACTTGCTGGAGACGTCGAGGAAGTGGTTTTTACGCACCATCAGTTCCGCGCTGGCCAGGTCCATGAAGACGCCGTAGGAGTAGACCATGTAGTTTTCGCTGTCGGTGCGTAGCTCCAGGGTGCCGCCCGGCTCCAGCACGGTGATCGCTTCGTCCACGAACCCTTTGGAGATGACGCGGCGGTGCGGGGCTTTGTCCCACGGGACGGGAAAGTGGACAAAAATCTTCTGTACGCTGTTGGCGGGCAGAATCTCCAGAAAGATGCGGGCATCGAAATCGACGACGTAGAGGTTGTCGATACCCTGCAGTTCGCACTGTTTGAGAACCTGCTCGGCGGAGGGTTTGTGAATCTCCAGGCCGATGTGGATGACGTCCGGATTGGTTTTGGCATTGTGCAGCAGGTGGCGGCCGCTGCCAAACCCGACCTCGACCCAGATCGGTTTGGCGTAGTCGCAGCCGTCTAAAAAGAAGTCCAGGTCTTTGTAGTTGGCGTATTCGCGGTCTTTTTTATTGAGCGCCGTGTTGGTCTGAAAAACCTCGGAGCCGGTCAGCTCGCAAAAGTGGATAATCGCCTTTTTGAGCATGTTGAGCTTGGGGATGCGGGTGGTCTTGTCCGCCTTGACCAAAATCTTGCCGTCGCGCTCGACGTATTTGAGCAAAAAGCGGTTGGCCTCATGCCGGACGCCCACGACGCCGTTGCCCTTGAAGGGGGTGGAGATAAACTCAAAGGTCTCCTCACCCGTGGTGACGGGGAGGGAGGGGGTTTCAAAGGGGGCGATCAGGGCGTGGGGCATTACTTGGCAAGTCCTTCTTGTAGTTCGTATTTAAGCGGGATGTCGTCGCTGGGGACGGAGCGGATACCGTCACCGTCCACGGCGATGATGTTGTAGATGTACTCCACATTGGGCTGGAAGCCCGCGGTGTCATCGGTGTAGCTTTTAGCTTTGGTTCGGGCGATCTCCTTGGTGTCCTTGGAGAAAAAGCCCTTGTTGGTGGTTCGGGTGATGATGAACTCCACAACGTTCTTATCGTTGCTGGCCCACTGGATGGAGGGCTGCCCCTTTTTTACCTCCGCCTTGAGGATGCTGGGGGTGAGGGGCTTGGGCTTGGTTACGCCCTGGGCCGGAATCTCCTGCATCATGGACTCCAGGCCGTCTTTGTCAATGGCCGTGACCTTGTAAAACCACGCTTCGCCGTCGTTTTCGATGCGGTGGGTGTATTCGCCGCGCCCTTTCATCTCGCCGATCTTGTCGTAGGCGCCGTCTTGGTGGCTGGAGGCGTAGATGTAGTAGACCAGCTCATGTTCCGAAGCCTGCTGCTGCCAGGTGATCTTGATCATCTTGGGCAGGTTGTTGGTGGCGCCGATGTTTTGAATCGGCATGGGCAGCTGCTTGGTGGTGGCGCTGAGCAGTTCGCTGGGGCGGGATTTGAGCCCGTCGTAGCGGACGGCGGTCACGCGGTATTCGTAGACCTTGTTATCTTCCAGGTCTTGATCCAAAAACTCGGCGTTCAGACGGCCTTCCAAGGTCTCGATCTCTTTCCACGCCTTATCCGTAGGGGTGCGGCGCTCGATCAGGTAGCCCGTGACGGTTGGGTCCGGATGGGGACGGAAGATGAGCTTGGTCATGCGGGGGAGGTTGTCCACCTTGGTGATGAAGCTCAACGGCTCCGGACCGTTCAGGGTCTTGGTGTTGATGGACTCGGTCGCCACGGACTGGAAGCCCTCTTTGTTGTAGGTGGCGATACGGTATTGGTACTCCTGGGCCGGTTTGAGTTCACGGTCTAGAAAGTGAGTGGCGTAGCGGGACTCGGCGGCGCCGACGCGCAGCAGTTTGCCGGCACCTTCGCTGCGGTAGAGCACAAAGCCCTCGACGTTGGGGTCTTTGATCGCATCCCATTCAAAGCCGATGGCGGTGACGTCACGGATCAGTTTGACGCCGGTTGGGGTGGGGAGGTTTTTGTCGATTTTCGGTTCTTTGTGAACGGTGGGGCCGCCGCTGTTACACCCACTCATCCACACGGTCAAAAGCGTGATGGACAGCGCTGTCAGTAATCTTTTCATGGTAATCCTCCTTGGTGTATGCCCGTGCCAGGATCCCTTGAAAATCCTCGGGCAGCCTTGCGATAAATTGCATGGGTTCGCCGCTTCGTGGATGGATGAGATAAAGCAGGTAGGCATGCAGAAAAACACGGTTGATTTTACTATCATTCCCCTTATAGCCGTATAGCCCGTCACCCAGAATATGACGGTTCAGGGAGCCAAGATGCACCCGGATCTGGTGGGTGCGTCCGGAGTAGAGTTTGGCGGCGATGAGCTCGTTTTTTTCATCGTCGGAGAGCTGGAGCTTGGCAAAGGCGCTTTTGGCACTTTTGCCTCCGGAGACGATCCCCATTTTGAGGCGGTTGGCGGGGTTTCGGGCAATGGGGGCGTCGACGACGATATGGTCTTTGAGCGGCAGGTCGATCAGCGCCAGGTAATAGCGCCCCATGCTGCGGTCTTGAAGCTGGTCGCTCAGACCCGTGTGGGCCTCGTTGGTTTTGGCGATGACCATGGCGCCGCTGGTCTCTTTGTCGATCCGGTGAACGATGCCGTGGCGCTCTTCGCCGCTGAGTGTGGAGAGGCGGATGCCTCTATGTTTGAGCCAGTCGACCAGGGTCGCTCCCTTGTAGCTGGGGGCGGGGTGCACCACGACGCCGGAGGGCTTGTTGATGACCAGAATATCGTCATCTTCATAGAGAATCTCCACCTCGAAATCGGGCAGATACTCCTCCGGAGCCTGGGGCGCTTCGGGGAGGATGACGCTAAGCGCATCCCCCGCTTTGAGCTTGAGGCCGGGCTTTTCCACCGGGGTGCCGTTGACGCTGACGCAGGATTTTTTAATCAGTCCCGCGACGGCGGAGCGCGATGCGTCCAGGTGGGTGGCTAGAAAGGTATCGAGGCGCTCGGGTGAAGCGACGGTAAAGAGGGTTGGATTCATGGGGGAATTATAACAGACTCCCCCTAGAAGTCAGAAGTGGCGGATAAGGCCCAGGGTGATGCCGTGGCTGCTGTTGGCAAAGGTGTAGGTGTGGGTGCGGTTGGTTCCGGAGTCGGCGTCGTAGGCGATGAAGTCGAGGTTTTCGTAGGCTGTTCCCACAAAATCGAGGCTCATGTGGGCCTCCCAACCATTGTTAAACTGTACAAATGTGCCAAAACCCAGTTGCAGTTCAAAGGAACCGACATAATCCTGACCGAAGCGGTCGGCATCGCTTTGATTTTCAAAGAGGTAGCTGCCGATAGCACCTCCGACTTTAAAATAGGGCAGAAGAGTAAGATCGCTACCTCGGTAGATGAGGCTGTCTGCCGGGAAAATGGTCATGAGGTTGAGGCTCGTGCCTTCTTTGACCGGTACATGAACATCTTCGTTCCCAAGGGTGGTTTTTTTATAGGGACTGATACCAACCTCAAGACGGGGGCCTTTCAGGGTGCCCAGGCCCATTTTTACAGTCATTTGACTTTGGGTAAGGCTGGTGCTTTCGTGGTTTTTCTCAACAGAGTTGAGTAGAACCATATCGTAACGGCTGCCTGCACCGTAATAGAATTCGACATTGAGGTAGAGGAATTGGGGGGATACTTCTACCGGTTTTTCGACCGGAGTCTCCGGAGTCCGATACAAGGAGAGTTCCGCTTCGAGCTCCCGGATTTTCTGGTCTTTTTGCTCTACCAGCTGCGCCAGGGTATCCGTTTCGGCGTGGAGCCACGCCGAACCCAGCAGCAGGGGAAGAAGGATGCGCCTGATTCGCTTCATAATCCGCCTAGGTATGGTTTAATGCAATGATAGGTGAGGTTGTGTAAAAAAAGGGTTAAATAAGCAGATGTAATTTGAACATTTCAGCCAGGGCGGGGAAGATCACCTCCCGAACCTCTTTGGGCTTTTCGCCGAAGTGGCGGGCCGCTTCGTCCACGGAATCGCCCAGGGTGGGGTGGTTGCTCAGGCGCTTGAGCACACGGTACATGAAGGGTGTCAGTTCCGTGACCATGATCTCGTCATCCTCCGGATTACGGTAGAGCATCAGATAAAAATCACCCTTCGCCTCTTCCAGCGCGCTGTCGTCGTCGCGGCGGTGGACGGGGTAGTGCAGGTGTTTGATGCGTACGGTGGGGCTGAGACGGGCCGTTTTGTCAAAGGAGAGGGCCCGTTTTTTAGAGCGCTTGGCCCGGGCTTTGTGCAGGGCGATCTCGATCCACTCGTACCAGAACAGCTCATTGACCCATGGGCGTTTTTCCTCTTTTTTCACCATGCGCCGAAACTCGTCGGGAACCTGCCAGATATAAGGTGCCCGGCCCCCTCGGGCGATAAAATGCTGCACAAGGGTTTGCCACGCTGCTTCGGAGTAGAAGGGTTTTAGCCGGGCAAAGGCGTTGTCGATCACCTCTTCAAAGCGGTAGCCCACCAGCATGCCATAGACCTTGAGGGCGCGGGAGAGGTTGGGGGTGTCGCCGGTGATGTTTTCCACAAAACGGCGCTGGACTTCGGTGTCAAGGGAAAGCTTAGGCATGGCGCTGACACAGCTCCTTTACCTTGGTGTACTCTTCGAGCATGGTGGCATAGGGGGGAATATTATTGTCCCGTTCGAGCAGAACGGGCTGGTTGAAGCCCTGGGAAAGGGTCCAGTCCAGCAGTTCCCAGACCGAATCTTTCACATCGGTGCCGTGGGTGTCGATAAGCAGGTCCGGAGCATACTCCAGGTGGCCTGCCACATGCATGTAGGCGACCTTTTTCGGATCAATGGCCTGGATAAACGCCTTGGGGTCAAACCCGTGGTTGAAGCTGTTGACGTAGACATTGTTCACATCTAAAAGCAGGGTCGCTCCGCTGCGATCCAGCACGGCGTTGATAAACTCCGTCTCCTCCATCTCCTGGTAGGGGACATAGTAGTAGGAGGCGTTTTCCAGAATCAGGGGGCGTTTGAGGATATCCTGCGTTCTGGCAACCCGTTCGGCGATGTGATTGACCATCGTCTCGGTCATGGGGAGGGGCAGTAGCTCGTAGAGTTGTTTGTTGTCGATGCTGCAAAAGCTGAGGTGCTCGGAGTAGTGTTCAATCCCGTAGCGGTCCATGAAGCTTTTGAGCTCTTTTAAAAAGGGGATATTGAGGGGGGCGTTGCCCCCGATGGAGAGGCTCAGTCCGTGGCAGACCAGGGGGAAGCGTTCGGCCACCGCCGCAAAGCGCTGCTCCATGCCCGGGGGCATGTGCACCCAGTTCTCCGGAACGATCTCAAACCATTCCGGAGCCTCGTGCTGGTCGATGGCGTCCATGAAGCTGCTGCGCAGCCCCAGGCCCGCGCCTTTTATCCCCTGCATGGCATCCGCCTTATTTCATCCCTGCGCCGCACTTCATGTCGGAGGATTTCTTATCTTTCATCTCCGGAGCCGGTTTGGTTTCGGTTTCGCTCTGCATGGAGGCGCCGCATTTGCCCGCGCCGCATTTCATTTCGCCCGTGGACTTGGCCTTTTCCTTGCCCTCTTCTTTCATCTTGCCGCCGCACATACCTGCGCCGCATTTACCCGCGCCGCAGCCCATGCTGGTGCTGGTGCCGCCCATGACGGGGGAGACACTGGCCAGCGCCGTGCCGAGAATGAGGGTTGAGAGTCGTTTTTTGGATGATTTTGCCATGGGGTTCTCCTGGTGTTTGAATAAAGTCGGGATAGTTTAGGAAACCGGTGTGTAGCGAACGTGCAATTATTTGGGACCGAAACGGTGCATCCACCACTCCGTACCACTCAGCTGCATGGCGGCCTCTTCGGGGGTGAGGCTGTATTTGTAGTTGGCGATGTAGTCCATGATCAGATCATACGCTTCGGTGATCCGCCGGGCCTGTTCGGCGCAGACCTCCGGATCGTCCTGGCAAAGATCCGGATGCCACTTTTTCATGAGGTTGCGGTACTGGTCTTTAAGCTCCTGGAGGCTGATGCGGTCATGCAGCCCCAGCAGCTCCCTGGCCGCGTCGAGGGCCTCAAACCGCACGAACCTCTCCGATGGTCTGGGCAAAGCGGACGTGCTCCCCGATTGCCAGCTCCTGGCTGATCATCCCCTTGGGGAAGAGGGCGACGATGGTCGAGCCCATCTCAAAGCGGCCCAGCTCGTCCCCTTTTTTCACGGGGATGTCGCCGGACTGGTAGGTTTTCATCTCCAAGGAGGCGTTGGTGGCCAACTCAGGGTAGGCGTCAAGCACGATGCGGCCGACGTTCAGCGCCCCCACAAAGACCAGAAAGAAACGGCGCAGGTGCTTGTCCGTACACTGTAGAATCACCCGCTCGTTTTCGATAAAGAGGGTTTCTTGTTTGTTGAGGTAGCGGGTGTTGACGGGGTAGAGCTTGC
>QKHD01000266.1 GCA_003250175.1 Helicobacteraceae bacterium | reverse complement strand
CGCCCACTAGGGCGGTGACACAGGTAGAGTAGACAAAAACCGCTTCGGGCTTTTGCTTGGCCACGACGTAATCAATCGCATCGGCCAGTTTTTTATCGCCGCCGAAGATGACGTCGTTGGTGGTAACACCCGTGGTAAAGCCCATCTGGGTGTGGTCACGACCGGTGTAGCTGGTGCCGGTCTGGCGGGTTTCCCAGCTGGCACCCAGACAGGTCATGGGGCCATGAACGAGGTGGACGGCGTCGGCATAGGGGAAAAGAGAGATTTGCGCGCCTTCGAAGGCACAGCCTCCGGATGTGGCGCCGGGGACGGTTTTATCGCAACTGGTCTTTTTGGTCTTGTTATGGGAACAGGCGCTTTCATTGAGAAGCTCCTTGACATCACTGCGGGACAACATCCTTCTCTCCTTTCGGAATGCAAGTATCATAACAAACTTTGGGCATAAAACAGCCAAAGCAAATGCTTAAATTATGAACAGTGCATTGATATGTTTTTCTAAATTGCAAGATGCGTTCTAGCTAAAGGAAAAAAATTGGCAAAATGGCTAACAAAGCCTTTGGTAGAAAGGAGAAAATTTTTTTAGAAGGGGGTGGAAAAGTGGGGAGAAATCAGCCCTTTCGGACAAATTTTCCCAGGGTGGTGTCTTTGGTAAGGGCAGAGTGGGGAAGAACCAGCCCGTGCATGGCCAGGTAGATTCCCGGTTTGGGATCGGCATTGAGGTAGCCCAGGGCCAGGGAGAAGTTGGCGACGGCCTCCTCCGGAGCGATACTGTAGGGGTACATGGAGCCGACAAAGATAATTCGCTTTGAGGCAAGCCCCTCCGGATGGCTCTCCAGCCACTGGGCACTTTGGTTCATCGTGTCGGTGCCATGAATGATGATAACATCGTCTGTAGGCACTTTTGCAGTTTGTGCTGCAAGAAGGGTTCGGTCGTCGTCGGTAAACGCCAAAGAGTCTTTGTGAATGATGCTCTGCAGGGTAAAGTCGATGTTGCCGTAATAGTGGCGAAGAATAGACTGGATAGTCTGATTGTTTTCCGGGACTTCCATCAGGCCGTTTAGGGGATTGTAGGTTTTGTTGAAGGTTCCGCCGGTGTTGATGACGGTTATGAAGCGATTGGGCATGCATTCCCCCTTATTTGGGGGAATTGTAGCACGTTGTTATTTGAGGCTCTCGATGGTTTCGAGTTGGCGATCAATTTTTTTGATGTAGGTCAGGGAGGTATTGTCATCCGGATCAAAGACCAGGACGCTCTGGAACATCGCCTTGGCGTTTTTAAAGTCCTGTTTGTTGTAGAAGGCCTTGCCCTTGGCAATCAGGTCAGGAATCTGTTTTTCCTGCTCGGCCTTGGCCTCGTTGAGGATTTTTTTGGCATCGCTGTTCTTAGCGTCCACATCCAAAACCGCCTGGGCCAGTTCGATGGCTTTAACGTAATCCTGGGCTTTCAGGGCGTCCTGGGCTTTTTTCAGTTCGCTTTGGGCGCGCTTGAGGGCCATGGCCTGCTCACGTTTGCTCAGGATTTTGGCTAGGTAGCGGTCTGAGGTGTGATCCTTCTGATAGATGGAGAGGATCAGGCGGAATTTATCCGCAGCGGCGTCCAGATTGCCTTGGTTGTAGATACGGACCGCTTCGTTAACCAGAGCGCTGCGCTGGGTTTCGATGGTGGCGGCGGCTTGTTTGGCCACGGCGCTGGTGTCATCATAATCGATCAGGGCGCTGAGGGCTTTGTCAACCTTGGCAACATCCTTGGCAGTCCCCTTATTGGCCAGCAGGGCGTTGTTCAGGTCCGCTTCCAGTTGGGCCAGGAAGGGTTTGATCTCCGGATCGTTTTTAAGGGCTTCGAAACGGGCTTTGCCGTCTTTGTAGTCGCTGTCGTTGCGCATCATACGGTTAAAGGAGTAGAGGGCGTCTTTTTTCTTGCCCTGCTTGAGGTAGCCGACGGCTTTGTTATAGTAGTGCTTACCGTTGGCCTGGGCACGGATGCGGATTTTTTTGATCTTGTCTTCGGAGATGACGGCACGGTCTTCGTAGAAGTTCACCCGTTCAAAGGCAGAGGCGGCATCGGCGTAGTAGCCGGTTTCGTAGAGTACGTCACCTCGGTTGGTAAGGTATTCGATCTCATCCTGGACACTTTGATAAACGACCCGTTTTTGATCCGGTGTCATGTTTTCCGGTCGAACCTCCGGAGCACATCCGGAAAAGAAAACAATGGCGGCCAGAATAGCGGCATAGATCAGTTTCATGGCTTACTCCTTGGTTACAATTTCATAGACTGCCACAGGCTGGGCGATACCCTTGGCCTGGATCGGCGTCTGTTCAACAATGTCAAAACTCTCTTTGGCACGTTCGCAGGTGGTTTTTTCCACCAGGACCTGGCTGGGGGTAGCGGCGGAGCAGAGCCGTGCCGCCAGGTTGACGGTCGCCCCCATGGAGGTAAAGTCCATGCGGTCGTTGGAGCCGATGTTGCCGACGATGACTTCGCCATAGTTGATGCCGATACCGACTTCGCAGACGGTCAGGCCGGCTTTGGCACGTTTTTTATTCTCTTTGGCAATGGTGCGCTGGATTTCGACCGCGGCTTTCATGGCGCTGTCGACACCGTCGTCACCGCTGAACGAGGCCATAATCTCATCACCGACAAATTTGTCGATGTCACCGCCGTGGGCTTTGATGATCTCGGACTGGAGATTGAGGTAGAAGTTGATGATCGTAACAACTTCATCTGGTTTTTTGCTTTCGCTCATGGCGGTAAAGCCGCGCACATCCGTAAAGAGGAAAGTCATGGCCCGGTATTCGCCGCCCAGGACTAGCTGGGCTTTGGAGTCGCCTTTGATCATGTCAATGGTTGATCCGGAGACGAACTTTTGCATCTTTTCCCGTTCACGCAGACCGGTAACCATCTGGTTAAACCGGCTGGCCAGCTCGCCGATCTCGTCGTGGGTCTTGATATCGAGGTCGATATTCAGATTACCCTGGGAAACGTCGGTTGCTGCCTGGGCAATGGTGAGGATGGGTCGCGTAAAGCTGAGGCCTGCAAAATAGACCAGCACCATGGTGGCCGCCAAAACGAGGACGGTTACCAGCATGGCGATGCGGATAACTTTTTTGATGATGCCGTTGATCGCTTCCTGGTCATAATCAAGGACCGCTACACCGAGAAGAATGGTTCGTTTCTGGAAGGTATAGAGGATGGGTCGAACAAAGCGGAAGGCTTCGATTTCACCGTCGGCTGTGGTAATGGTGACCTCTTTGTAGGTAACGGTTTCGGCAATGTTGTCGTTTAGGGTGGCTACGGTTTGTGCATCGTCCAGATTGGTGCCTTCATGTTCCTGGTGGAAACCGGCCATGTATTTGAAGTCGATGGATTTTTCACCCTTGACCCGCTCATAAATCGCGATATCCAAAACCCCTTCGATATTGGAGGCCTGAATATCTTTAACCATCTCGTTGAGGTTGAGGCGGTTTTCGTAGGAGCGCTCCAGCAGGGCGTGGATGGAGAAGTCACCCAGACGTTCGATCGAGGTGGTGGCAACCTCGAAGGCTTTGCTCTCAATCGAACTCTTCATCAATTGAACAATAATCGTGCTGACCAGAACCACCGTGGTTAAGATAACCAGGGTTGCAAAACCAATCAATTTGAGTTTGAGTCCGCCCCGCTTAATCAGCAGTTTGAGGGGGTTTTCCGTGGTAGGAGAGCCTGAAAACTTTGTTGCAGCCAGCTTTTCATTGATTATCGAAAGAATTTTCCGGATAAATTCTTGTACTTTTCCCACAGCCTTGCCTTTTAAATATTTAGGTTTATTATTCTAATAGAATATGTTTAGAGAAAAAGAAAAATATAGATTAAAAATTTAAAGTTAATTCTTTCTTATTTTATTGTCTTTTTGTTGACTAAGGATATCACATAAGGCTTGATGGCGGAATGATTCGCCCAAAAAACTGTTGGATTCTTCCATGATGTGTAACGATTCCGGTGAAAAATGGTTACCGTTCTGGCTGACTTTGTTAAAAATTTCCGCTTCATGGTTACCGAGAAGTTCACGATTTTCCTGTAAATCGATCATATCGGAAAGGCCACCGATACCGTTTTGCGGAAGAGGTAGATCGCAGTGGTAGTTGCCGATTTCGTCAACACCCCAGTAGATAAGTGGAAATTGTGCATAAAATCCAAGTGCCTCCGGAGTGGCACTCAGGTGAAAGCGTTGTACTTCCCTTCCGGCCTGGTAGTTAAAAACACGGTCCAAAAGGTGCAGGGCATGACCTTTTCGACGGTATTTTTCCGGGGTAAAGACATTGTGAATCGTCATGTATTCACGGTAACGGTCGACATTGTAAAAAAGATAGGAGAGGTGTTCGCCGAGTGAGTTAACCAATACGCGGCATCCGTGGCTTTTCCAGCTGAAGTGGCGGTTCCACCATGTCTCGGACTGGGAGGCAAAATTTCGGGTCGCTTCATCGCCGATACGGGAGACTGATTGCTGGTAATCAGCATGGTTGAGGTTGAGAACTTCCATGGAGCATCCTTTATTTGCAAGGCAAAAAAGAGGATTCAAAAACAAAAAGGTGGGTTTGAGAACAATCTAGTTTACTAGAAGAAAAGAGGCCCTCCGGACCGGGGGAGACCCGGAAGGCCAGGGTAGAAAAAGATTTAGCGAACCGCGTCGAAGAAGTAGTCTGTCTTCGCGATTTGTTTGGTATCTTCGTCCAGCTTGTCGAGGATCTTGTTGGTGATCCAAGTCAGCAGGTTCAGACCGCCCTCATATCCGGAGATAGAGTATCGGTGCAGGTGGTGTCGGTCGAAGATTGGGAAGCCGATGTAGATGATTGGAATACCAGTATCTCTCATCAGTTCTTTACCATAAACGTTACCGATCATGAAGTCAACCGGTTCAGTGAACAGGAGGCTTCGCATTGCCCAGAGGTCTTTGCCGGCCCATACATGGCAGTCAGCTTTAGCAGGGCAGGTGTCGAGAAGCGCACGCATCTCTTCTTCCCAGCCGCTAGGAGCGTTGTGGCACAGTACGTGAGTAGGCTCAGCACCCATTTCGATCAGGAAGCTAACCATACCGAGCAGGAAGTCAGGGTCACCCCAGATGGCAAATTTTTTGCCGTGCATATAGGGGTAGCTGTCTTGCATCGCGTCAACGAATCGGCCGCGGGCAATTTTCAGCTCAGCTGGAACTTCTTTACCTGTCAGTTCGGAAAGAGCCATAACGAATTCGTCAGTACCTTTCAGACCGATTGGGTTGAGTTCCAGTTTTTCTTGCTTCCATTTTTTTGTCAGCTTCATGGTTTTCTTGGTGGTGTACTTCTGCAGAGAGATAGTCGCCTTAGCGTTAGGCGCATCTTTCAGTTCTGCAATCGTAGTACCGCCGGAGAACATTTGGTAATCACCAGCAGGCATATCCCACTGATCAGAGTGATCACCGATCATCACACAGTCGTCACCGAATGCAGCGGCAATTTTCTTCACTTCGCGAAGGCTGCCGATGTAGGTTTCGAAACCTGGGATGATGTTGATTTTGTTTGTCTTAGTACCTTGCTCACCGACTTGGGAGAGGAAGGAGTGCATCATGTTGTCGTAACCGGTAATGTGGCTACCAACAAAGCTTGGTGTGTGAGCGTACGGAATTGGCATGCTTTCTGGAAGCAGACCTTCGCTCTCCTCACGCGCTGCAGTAATGAAGGCGTTGAGGTCGTCACCGATAACTTCCGCCATACATGTGGTGGAAACGGCGATCATATCCGGGTTGTAGATAGCTTTACAGTTTTTCAGGCCGTCTTTCATGTTGGCAAGACCACCGAATACCGCTGCATCTTCAGTCATAGAGTCGGAAACACAAGGAGTCGGCTCTTTAAAGTGACGGGTGAAGTAGCTACGGAAGTAAGCTACACAACCGTGGGAACCGTGAACATAAGGCATGGTGTTTTCAAAGCCCAGAGCAGCCATAACGGCGCCCAGAGGTTGACATGCTTTAGCAGGGTTAACGGTCAGGGCTTCACGAGCAAGGTTCTTCTCGCGGTATTCCCAGGATTTAGTCCACTCAGCAACTTCGGAAACTTTTTCAGGATTCGTCGCACCGTAAGAGGATTCAAATTGTTTTTTGCCTTCAAGGACTTCTTGGTATTCAGGTCTCTGGAAGAGATCCTTACCATTTACGATTTTTTCTACTTCTTGCATGACTTACTCCTTAGTTTGCTGCTTTGTCCCACGGTGCTTTGCTATGGCTCCATACTGGAGAGTTGATTGCCAGATCCATATCCTTGGCAAAGATAGCAAAACCGTCATACCCGTGGTACGGACCGCTGTAGTCCCAGGAGTGCATCTGTCGGTAAGGCAGACCCATTTTCTGGAAGACATACTTCTCTTTAATACCGGAAGCAACGAGATCTGGCTGAAGTTTCTTAACGAAAGCCTCAAGCTCGTATTCGTTGACGTCGTCATAGATGATAGTAGATCGGAAGATCTCTTCAGTTGTACGTTTGTAGTCATCATCGTGAGCAAATTCGTAACCGGTACCGATAACTTCCATACCAAGATCTTCATAAGCGCCGATAACGTGGCGAGGTCGCAGACCACCAACGAACAGCATGACTTTTTTACCTTCCAGACCTGGCTTGTACTTCGCAGTAACGCCGTCGATCATTGGCTGGTATTTCGCGATAACTTCTTCACATTTTTTCTGGATAGACTCATCGAAGAATGTCGCGATTTTTCGCAGAGACTTCGTAGTCTGGCTAGGTCCGAAGAAGTTATATTCAGTCCATGGAATACCGTACTCTTTCTCCATGTGTCGGGAGATGTAGTTCATGGATCGGTAGCAGTGCAGCAGGTTCAGTTTAACCTTAGGAGTCAGCGCCATCTCTTTGAGAGTCGCGTCACCGGACCACTGAGCTACAACACGCAGACCCATTTCTTCAAGAAGAATACGGGAAGACCATGCGTCACCACCGATGTTATAGTCACCGATGATCGCTACGTCATAATCTGTAACTTCGTGAGTTGCAGTATCCATACCAGTTGGCTTGTCGAAAACATAATCACGTACCGCGTCGTTCGCGATGTGGTGACCCAGGGACTGGGAAACCCCACGGAAACCTTCGCAGTTTACAGGGATCAGGTTTTGGCCAGTGGCTTTGCTCTTAGTACGGGCAACCGCACCGATGTCGTCACCGATCAGACCGATTGGACATTCGGATTGAATGGTAATACCGTTGTTCAGAGGGAACAGTTCATTGATTTCGTCGATGCACTGCTCAAGTTTTTTATCCCCACCGAAGACGATGTCTTTTTCTTGGAAGTCGGTAGAGAAGTTCATGGTTACGTAGGTATCAACACCGGTTGTACCGATGTAGTAGTTACGTCGGCCACCACGGCTGTATTGACCACAACCGATAGGACCGTGGGAGATGTGGATCATATCTTTGATAGGACCCCATACAACCCCTTTGGAACCAGCGTAGGCACAACCACGTTGGCTCATAACACCTGGAACAGTTTTCTTGTTACTTCGAACACCACCGCAAGTTTTTGCAGTGTTGTCGTCCGGGCTACCAACACCGATGTGTTTCGCACGGTTTTTGCGGGCCTTCTCAGGGTACTTGGCAAGTACCTCTTCGACGGCCGCTTTTTGTTTGGCTTCTAAAGTTTCTGGACCCATTTTTTTCTCCTTATTGATGCGTTCTTAGGCTGCTAGATCAGACGGCTTGGATTGTAAACATTTCCATAGAGTCGAATTTTTTGCAAAGAGCCATAGTCTCATCGTCTTTGTCCAGACGCTTGGACAGTTCAGAGATTTGATAACGGTTAGTGTAATTTTTCTTCTTTCGCTTCGTTATCAAGTTCGAAATAGTAAGACAGAGCTTTGAACATGAATGTATCAGTTTTGCTGTAGCTCAGTTCTGTCAGGGCTTTGCGATCTTTACCCATTTTCAGTTTGATTTCTTTGTAAGAACCGACTTTGGCTTCGTCAAGTTTCGCGACGACTTTTTCGTCAGGGATTTTGTTACCCATTTCAGCTGGGAAGTGCATACCTAGAATAAACATTGTGGTCTCCTTGAATTTCTATTTTTGCTTTATTTATCTCCGGAGAACCGCTCCGGAAACGGGCTGCTGTTAGGCAGCTAGAGCAGAAGTGCGGTAATTAGGCGTGAGCCGCTTTACCAACGTTTTCTTCGTCAACTTCTTCTTCAAGACCGAATTCCATAAGAAGGTCTTCCAGGTCATCCATTTCCAGAGGAGTTGGGATAACTTTCAGGTCGTTGGCGATGATTTTACGTGCAAGTTCTTTGTACTCAAGAGCTTGGTCAGCTGT
>QKHD01000092.1 GCA_003250175.1 Helicobacteraceae bacterium | reverse complement strand
GACCGTTCATAGGCGGAAAATCGTGCATGGGGTTTCTCCAAAGGGTTTGTTCTATTCTAATATGATCCTCTTAAAGGGAGTGATCAACGGGGTTTGGGTGTAAAGTCGACGATTGTGCCATCCCGCCCGGTCTGAAAAGTACAACATTCCCCAAAGAGTTCTTTTAAGCGCTGCTTTCCCCGTTTGATGTGGGATTTCAGGGTGGAGAGGTTGATGCAATCGCGTTGGGCGATCTCCGGAAGGGTCATCTCTTCCAAATAAGCGGATCGGAGGGCGCTGGCCTGTTGGGGCGGCAGGGAGCGGATAAACCCCTCCAAACAACATTCCAACTCGCGGATAAAGCTCTCGTCTTCATCGGTGGGTGTCGGTATCTCGTGGAGAAGGGGTTGTGCGGGTTTGTTTTTTCGGAAGTGGTCGTTGATTGTATTGGCGGCGATGGCGTAGAGCCAGCTTTGCAGTTTTTGGTTGTCCCGGAGCTGATCTAGGGAGCTTTCCGCTTTGATAAATACGTCATGCAAAAGGTCTTCGGCCAGGTGGGCATCACCCGTTTTTCTACGGATAAAACGCAAAAGGGGAAGGCGAAACGTCTGGTAGAGATCACAAAAAGCATTTTCGGACATAGCTAACCTTTTTATTGGTAAGACGTTGCGGATCAAAAAAAGTTGCAAAAAGTGCAACCTTTTTTTCATGGGATGCGTCATACCTCTGACATCATATCAAAGGAAAAACAATGAAAAAACATTTTACCCAAAGCCAACAGGGCGTAGAAGTCCGACTCGAAGGGGAGGTTTCCAAAGCCTCTTTGGAAAAAATGGCCCAGGAGTGTAACAGCGGAGCTTGTAGTTGTGCATGCGACACCACACTCAAGGAACAGGTACGACGGGTCGAGGTCGAGGGCGAAGACGGGAACGTCACCCTGATGATTCAAGGCGACAATCTGGATGCGGGTCTGGTGGCTAAGGCCATGGAGTCCTGTGATTTTGAGTAGGCAGATAAAAGGTTTGCCGTTACATCATCCGGCGTTACCCGCCCTAACCTCTATCGGCATGAATCGGTTAAAAGGGCTTAAACACCACCATGACGGCAATCCAAAGAAGAAGGATCGCTGAAAATGCAGCCCCCTTCATCCACTCCGGAAAAGGCTTCGGATGAAAGACATAGAGTCCCATCAAAACCACGGCGGTTATCTTGCCGTGCATCCATCCGGAGGAGAGGGGGAGACCCAGCAAATAAATAAGCCCCCCGCCGCTTCCTAGAAGGGCGAGGAAGATCAGGCTTTTACATCTTCTGGGGAAACGCTCCGGAGAGAAAAGGACCAGAATCCAAAGCGCGATGCTGACAAGGTGAAGAAGTTTTACCAGGGCATAGCTCATGATGCACCCAATGCGTTAAACCACTCTTCGGTACTCATCACTCGGCTAAAGGCGGCGGCTTGGGTTGCCAGGGCTGATTCGTAAAGGGTTTTTGCGGGAACGGTTCCCATATCCAGCGTCGCGGTGGCATCGGCGATAAACTCTACCTCATAGCCCAGGTGAAAGGCATACCTTGCCGTCGTGTCGCAGCAGACCTGGGTAACGTACCCGGCAATGGCGACGGTGGTGATATGGTGGTCTTGCAGATAGGCGTGCAAGCAGGTGTCGACAAAGGCGCTGGGAAGGTGCTTTTCGATAAAGAGATCGTGGCGCAGTTCGGCGATGGTTTCATGCAGTTCACACCCACGGCTCCCTTTGGTGAAGATGCCCATATCGGCATGGGCGGATGTATGCCGGACGACAATAAGGTGCATGGGCAGCATCTCCGCGGCCCGGGCGACTTTGATAATATTGTCCAGGCTGTTGGGCGGGTAGGTTACAGGCAGCAAGCCGTCGAGGTATTCGTATTGAACGTCGATGAGCAAGAGCGCCTTTTTGGAAAGATCGGATTGAGAAGACATACGGATTCCTTGAAAGTAAAATAGGGTAATGTATAGAAATGTACGCTTGAAAAAAGTGACGCATATCACAAACGGGGCGCACGGTGGAGTTACGGGATTACGTATTTTTTAAAGAACTGCTTCCCCGGGAGTATGAGAGACTCGAGGCAGAGGCCGAAAAAGTCCGCATGGAGCCGGGCGAGATGCTCTACTACCAGGGTGAGGCATGCGAGCGGATTCTCTTTTTGCAAAAGGGGCGGATCAAGGTCTATATGCAGCCGGATGACATCAGTGCGAGAGAGATGTTGCTCTATGAGTTGGCGCCGGGGGAGCAGTGTCTTGTTAATACCATCAGCACTATCGGGCAGAGCCGTACTCTCGCATCCGCCGTTGCTCTGGAGGGTGTGGAAGCCTGGGCCTTTTCACGGGATGCGATTCTCTGGCTTCTGAACAACAGTCCGGCCTATCGGGACTTTAAAATCGATCTTTGCCAGAAACGTCTCGCTTCGCTGATCGGCTTGATCGCTTCGCTCAAATTTGACCCGATCGAACAACGCATCATGAACTGGCTCTATGTGCAGGGCCGTGAGGTGGTTGAGATCAGCCATGCAAACCTGGCTGAGACCCTGGGCGTAAGCCGTGAGTCCGTCAGCCGCAACCTAAAAAAGTTGGAGAAAGCGCGCTATATCGAGCTGGGGTACCGTTTAATCATCGTCCGGTTGGCTTGAGAGAAAAATAAATGCTGCGGAGGAAGCCCAGATAGACTTCGGCACACTCCCGGGGGCGTTCGTAAGTGGGAACGTGTGCCGCTTCACGGATGACGACGGAGCATAGGTTCTTGACAATCAGGGATAAGGTTTTATTGAGCTCCGGAAGAATGATGGGATCATCTTGGCCCATGATGAGCAGCGTAGGGATCTGGATCGTTTGCAGTTTGTTTTCTCCGTGATCGTTCAATAGTTCCTGAAAAATTATTCGCTCCAACGGTGCATTTTGGATACGTTGATCCGCAAGTACGTTAAGGAGGGGAGCGGGGAGCTTGGGCGGCCGTTTCATCCCGAGCGCCATACTTTGCCGTAATTCACTTCCGGATGAGACGATGAGCGGATTGGGGCCTCCTTGTAGGATCGTTTGCATCGTATTGCTCTGGGGAGCACTCCAGATTCCGGAGGGTGCGATGAGGCAGAGACTTTGCACCGACTCGGGAAAGAGGGCGGCGTAGGCGATGGCAATCTGACCACCCATGGAGTTGCCGGCAAGGTGGATGCGGTCAATATGCAGGGCCTGTAAAAACCGGTGCAGCCGTTGCGCCTGCATATCCGGAGCATAGTTTATGGTGGCGGGGGAAGAGGATTCGCCAAAGCCTGGAAGATCAGGGATGATCAAACGATTGCGGCGGGTGAGATACTTGGCAAAATTGCTAAAGATATCCTTATCGGCACCGAATCCGTGAAGCAGCAGCAGGGCCTCGCCGCGGCCTCCTTGCAAAAAGGTTATTTGCAAACCTTCGCCAATAGGAGCTTTATGATGCGTGAGGCCGGCTGTTTTTCTTGCCATGAGGATTCCTGTTTGGATGATCCACTTGGGGGCCAGGTAGAGCGATAGGGTGAAGATTCCCAGCAAAGCAGCAAGGCTGCCAAGCACGATAAAAAATAGCGTCATTGAAGTGACCTCCTTGTGAGAGATATTTTAGTGTCACCAAAAAGATTTGTCATTCACCTATGTTAAGATTCGGCATGGATTATTTAAAAATATTTGCCGATTCTTTGATTGAGATTACCGAGGCAGAGTGGGCGGAAGTACACGCACTTTACACGCCTGAATACTATAAAAAAGGGGAATTGATCTGCCGTGCCGGAGAGGTATGCCGCCACAGCCTCTATTTGGCAGGCGGGGTCGCGCGCTCTTTTGGTATTGACGCCTATGGAAAAGAGTTCACCTGGATGGCGCATGTTAACGATGGACATGCGAATCGTCATAATGTTTTTTTAGGTGATTATGTCAGCCTGATTTCCGGCGAGGAGGGCGATATCTTTTGTGAGGCACTTCAGGAGTGTACCGTTTACAAAGCGAAGTATTCCGATATTCAGGCACTTTATGAAAGCGGCATCAAATGGATGCGCCTGGCAAAAGAGGCAGCAGAAGGGCAGTTCTTGATCCTGGCAAAATATCAGCGGATGCTAAAACGGCTCAATGCCAAAGACCGTTATATGGCCCTAAAATCCTTTGCGCCCATTTACGAAGAGGTTTTGTTGGATTATCAATACGCGTCGCTTTTGGATATTGCCCCGCAAAGTTTGAGCCGCATTAAAAAAGAGCTTTCGCAATAAGCTCAACCATAGATAGCAGGAGAAGAGCATGCAGATAACGGATCTGATCAACATCATCAAAGGGTGCGGCGGGCTTTTTTTAGAGGGTTTCCATGCCGATAAGAGCGTGCGTCACAAAGGCACCGTCGATCTGGTGACCGAGTACGACGTGGCCATCGAAAAACGCCTCAGCGCCGAGCTGGCCAGCGCCTTTGGGGAGTACACCATCGTGGGCGAGGAGTCGACGACGACCATCGTCCATCCGGAGAAGGCGATCTACATCGACCCCATCGACGGCACGACCAACTTCGTCCACGGTCTGCCCCACTGCGCCGTCTCCGTCGGCGTCTGGGAGAAGGGCCGCCCGATTATGGGGGTGGTCTTCAACCCCGTGCTGGAGGAGTGCTTTTACGCCGTGCGCGGCGAAGGGGCCTATTTGAACGACCGGAAGATCACGGTCTCCGGACAGGAGAGTTTTCAGCAGTCGCTCATAGCGACGGGCTTTCCCTACACTAAGGTGGACAAGGGCGACGACTACCAATGGGTACTGCGCACCATGGCCACGATGTTGCCCGCCACCCGCGACATCCGGAGGCTGGGGTCGGCTTCGATCGATCTGTGTTACGTGGCCAGCGGGCGCTTTGACGCCTACTACGAATGCAACCTCAAACCCTGGGACGTGGCGGCGGGCATACTCATCGTGGAAGAGGCCGGCGGGACCATCACCAACGAACAAGGCAAAGCTTACCGGCTGGACGACCACATTATCGCCGCCAGCAACGGCCGGATTCACAACACACTGATCGGGCACCTGCATGGCTGAAACCCCACGCCTCCTCGCCCTGCTTGTTTGAATAGGCCTATATCAGGCTTTTTAGAAACGTTTCCGTCGGAAGATCCAAGGGAAAGAGGGTTTCGATCCGGAACTCCCCGGCCCGCATGTCCAGCGGAGTGCCGAAGGTGGTGATGACGGAGAAAAAGGCCAGGTGTACATCGCGCTTTTGCATCCGGAAGCTGACAACAGGCAGTGGCGTATGAGCTTCGCCCAAAGAGGTTGGCAGCTCCGGAGAGGGCGAGGAAAAAAAGAGTTCGGCGATCTCCGGATTTAGTGCCAGATGGCGTTCCTGGCGGATACGTTGTGCCATAAAGGCATGGAGGGTGTCCGCTTCGGGAAAGTAGGGCCGCAACCCCTTGGGTGAAAAGGTGAGAACCAGCAGGTTGTCAAACCGTCCAAGGGCATCGGCGCCTAAGAAAAACCGGATCAACGCCTCAAAGCTTTGATTGTAGCCGACGAAACGGTAAGCGGCATCCACGGCGGCGGCGGGAAAGGGATGGTGCTTATCGAGCAGGGTTTGCAGAGTGGTCTGAATGGCTGTGTATGCTTCTTCCGAAAGGGCCGGATGGAGGCTTTGGGCGGAAAAGCCTCCCAGGGTGAGCAGATGGCCGGTTTCGACTGCGGGAAGCTGCAGGGCGGTCGCCAGGGACAGAATCAGCTTTCGGCTCGCTCCGGAGCGGCCGGTCTCCACAAAGCTGATGTGCTTGGGCGATACGCCGACCTCCAGGGCCAGATCAAGCTGACTGATTTTTCGTTTTTTTCGCCAGCTCCGGAGGGTTGTTCCGATGGTTTCCTGCCCCACAATTTTACCTTTTAGGTAATAGACTTCATTACCTTTTTGGACTAGAATAGCCAAAATCTACCCAAAAGGTCAATGATGAAACCCACACAGATCTATCTTTCGCTTGCCGTAATCGGTACGGTGGTTCCCTGGTACTTTTTTCAGAGTTATTTTTTGCAGCACGGGTTGGACGGGGAGCTTTTTATCCGTCTGCTTTTTGCCAACGGTGCGGCGGGTGGCTTTAGTGCCGATGTTTTGATTTCAATCGTTGTTTTTTTGTATTGGGTTTGGAGCGATGCGAAAGAGCAGGGCGTGAAACGCTGGTGGCTGGTTGTGCCGGCCCTGTTTGCCGTCGGGCTCTCCCTGGCGATGCCGCTCTATCTCTATCTGCGGCATCCGGAAGCACGGCAATAATTAGCGGTTGTTAAACTCTTTCACCGCCTGTTTCATGGAGCGGTCGGCGTCTTTTTTCTTCATCACTTCCCGCTTGTCGTGTTTTTTAAGACCTCGGGCCAGGCCGATTTCCAGCTTGGCGATGTTCTTTTTGTTGAAGTAGAGTTTTAGGGGGATGATGGCCAGGCCTTCGAGTTTGACCCGCTCTTCCCACTTGGTGATCTCTTTTTTGTGCAGCAGCAGCCGGCGGGATCGTTTCTCCTCCGGAGCGTAGTTTTTATCGACGGTGGAGAGGTAGCCGATGTGCATGCCGAACACCCACGCTTCGCCTTTTACGACGCGTACGAAGCTGTCCTTGAGCGCCGCCTTGCCCAGGCGCAGGGATTTGACTTCGCTGCCGACCAGCTCGATCCCTGCTTCGAGGCGTTCTATGATCTCGTAGTCGTGGAAGGCCTTTTTGTTATTGACGATGAGGTTCATGCTTTGACCTTGAAATGCGTACTGCCGCTGCCGCTGAAAAAGTGCTCCGGATCTTTGTATTCATAGAGCTCCGGACAGAGCTTGAGCGCTGCCGGGTAGAGGTCGTTGAGAAACTCCGGAGCAAATTCCTGCAGGATTTTGCGGCTTGGAAGTGTAGCGAGTTTTTCCGCATCCTCCGCAAATTTCGGCATGGCTTTGGCGTAGTTTTTGCGGAAGTTCCGGTAGACCTCGGCGGTGGAGCATTTGATGCCCTCCGGAAAGATAAACTCCAGATCCAGAGGTGCTTCGTCAAAGCCCTGGATAATGTCGCCGATTCCCGTGACATTGGCGCTGGTCTGGCCGCTGAGGAAGAAGGGCACGTCCGCACCCACGCTTTTGCCCACCTCCATCATCTCCTCCATGGTAAGCCCCATCTCCAGGGTTTTATTGACCATCATCAAAAAGGTCGCCGCGTTGGAGCTGCCGCCGCCAAGCCCTGCAAAGGCAGGGATATTTTTATAGACCACCACCCGGTGGGTTTTTAAAAAACGCAGGGCCTCTTTGTGGGGGTGGGCGGTCATGAGGGCCTTGTAGGCCTTGTAGATGGTGTTGTCCTCCATGGGGCAGTCGAACTCCCCCACGATCTCGAAACGCCCGGCGTCGCTGGGCTCGAACCAGATGGAGTCATAGAGGCTGTCGACGCGCATAAATCGGGAGTTGATCAGGTGATACCCCGCCTCCCAGCCGACGATTTTTAAAAAAATATTGACTTTGGCCGGGGCCTTGTAGACGATTTTTTTCGGTGCCTGCGTGTGCATTAAAACTCCATGCGGTTGATGATGTAGGTAATTTTTTCCGGCCCGATCTCGATGACGGACAGGGTGTCGCCGATGCGCAGCTTATAAGTACCCTCCGCTTGGTTGGCAAACTGGTCGCGGCGCAGTTTAAGGCCCTTTTCCATCACCTCCGGACGGCCCAAAAAGGTGTTCTCCGGAAGATCGATAAAAGGCCAGATATCCAAAGCCTTTTCGTCTTCAAAGACAAAGGGGCCTTCTCGCAGACGCTCCAGATTGGAAAGCGAGCCGACGGTGCCAAGCTCCTGCGCCAGGGTGAGGGCCAGGGCACGGATATAAGTACCCTCGCTCACCGTGGCCTCGAAGGTGACGAAGGGGTGGCAGTAGGCGATGAACTTGGTTTCATAGACCGTGATCGGGATCGAGGGCAGATCGACCGCCAGCCCTTTTCGGGCCAGATCGTAGGCGCGCTTGCCGTCGATCCACTTGGCGGAAAACTTAGGCGGCACCTGCTCGGTGATCG
>QKHD01000067.1 GCA_003250175.1 Helicobacteraceae bacterium | reverse complement strand
GGTCGGCCACGGTCAAGACCGCCTTGGCCCCGGCGGAAACCCCCGCTTCGCGCACCGCCTGTTTTTCAATATGGCTGAGATCAAAGGGGATACTCACCACCATCACGGGCTTGATAATGCCCCGCTTCATAAAGCGCGCAACCAGTTCGCCCAGCAGTCTGGTGGCGCCGTCCAGCTGTGAGATGGCGCCCTCTTTGAGGGGAAAGACCACCTCCAGCTCTCTTGGGGTCTTGCCCTGCATCCGCTTGGCTTCGTTGCCGATGCAGACGGTTTTGCCCGTGCGGCGGTTGAAGGCGATGCAGGTCGCTTCGTTAAAGACGATCCCGCTTTTGGGATCGTGGACAATGGTATTATCCGTGCCGAGATCAACGGCAAACATTTTATGATGAAAAAGCATGGACGCTTCCTTGGTAAATAGTGATTCGGTGATTTTTAGTTTGTCCGGAGCAGTGAACGCCGTACCTTGACGACCACCTTTTTGACCGGCTCGGAAACCGAACCGGTCACAAGCCCCGCCAGGTGGGCATCGTGGGGGTAGAGCATGACAAAGGTTCCGGGTGTCACATCGACCCGTATGGCCCCGGCATGCTCGCGACGGTAGAAAGCCGCATCCTTGGTGCTATCATAGGGCGTTGTAACCCCAAGCAACTCCGTCCGCTCGCACTCAAACCCTTCGCTTCCCACCAGCACGCTCTGAATATCCACATACTCCCGATGGGATTCAAAGAGCTTGCCCTCGGGCCAATCGGTCGGGTAGCTCATGACGATGGCAAAGATGTTCTCGCCGTCGATGGGGTAACGCCCCTCCGCCGATTCCGGAGAGAGGGTGCGCAAAAAGGCGAAGGCCGCCGCCCACGCTTCGCCGAAGGGGTAGTAATCGTGACGGTCTAGGGTGTCAAAGATCATGGCCGATCCTCATGGAAGACTTCGCTTTGGTATAAAAAGACCTGCAGCTTGCCCGTTTTGTAAAAGGTGGCGGGAAGGCCCGCCTTTTGGCAGAGATGCTCCAGAAAAAGCTCCTTCTCCGGAAGCTGCTCCCAGACCGTGGGCAGAAAGGTCGCCCCGTTGCCGCCGTAGCGCAGCACCACGCCGTCGATACCGGGACGAAGGGCCGCCAAAAGCTCTTCCGTGCTTTCGTAGTGAAGCTCCGACGGTTCGGAGAGGACGGAGATTTCAATCTCCACGGCGTCCAGCTCATCTAGCGTCAGGCGGACAAAACGGGTGTCATGCACCGCCGCGTCGATGGCGTGGGCGGCAATATCCTCACCCAGCGGACGGTAGGCGATAATGGTACCGATACAGCCGCGAAGGTGGTAATCCGGAGTGGTGTGCAGGGTGACAAAGGCGGCGCCCTTTTGGCCGAAGACGCCCGTCTGGGGCACCTCCGGAAGGGGGCTGTTGTGCAGATACGACGCGATGGTCTCCCGGGCCAGCCCCAAGGCTGTCCGGCGTTCCGCCTCGGTCATGATTATTGCTGGGAAGAGATTTTGATGGTGACCATGCTGTCTTCGATGGTCGCCAGATCGCCGCGTTCACCGGTGGTGATGAAGTTGACGAATGCTTTGAGCTCGTTAAACAGCGGCTCTTCTTTTTTAACGATACGCTTGCTGACGGCGTAGCTGTTGAAGGTATTGGTGCCCTCGAATTTGGAGTATTCGGTCAGGTCCTGCGCCATGAGATCGGCGTTAAAGAAGGCCTCCTTCGCCGTAACCTCCATGGCCCGTTTTTTGTACGGGGTCAGCCAGCTGGTGGTGATGCTGGCGATCTTTTCGCCGCTAAGCTGGAAGGAGAGAATCGCATTATCCTCGTGGTGGTTGTGAATCTTTTGGGATTTAAAGATCTTCACCTCTTCGATCTCCTCTCCGGAGACAAAACGGATCAGGTCGATATCATGCACGGAGAGGTCGGTCAGAATCCCCACGTCCGCAATACGGGGAGGAATCGGCCCCACGCGGGTCATGGCGATGGTGTAGATCTCCTTGCCCTGCAGTTCACGCTTAAGCGCCGTAACGACGGGGTTGAAACGCTCGATATAGCCGACGGCGACTTTCACGCCCTTGGCCTTGGCCGCATCCAAAATCGCCTG
>QKHD01000227.1 GCA_003250175.1 Helicobacteraceae bacterium | reverse complement strand
CAGATCTTTATCATGCATCACCTGCAGTATTGTCCGAAATGAGACCTGGCCTTTTTTCTGCAGTGCAAGAAGGAGATCGAAGTAGACATCTTCATAGGAAGGGATATCATAGATTGTCGAGAAAAAATTGAGATACTGATCAGCTGCAATAAAGAGCATATGTTTTGTAGTTGTTAGACTGCTGATCTGTTTGGTATCCAGAAACTCAATCAGGTCTGCATTGGAGAAATAGCCATTGAGCAGTTGGATTATGGGGCGTTCCTCTTTTTGCCATTTATAATAGGTAGGAACCGAACACCCCAGTATTGCCGAAACGATTTCTTCGCGTCGTGTCATGTAGATATCTCCTGACTTAGATAAGAAAATACTAGCAGAAATATATAAAATATGATATAAAAGTTGCAAAACATACAATAATTATATGTATTTAAGAAAAGTTCTCATAATATATATACTATGAAAAGTTTGCATAATCTCTATCATATTTTATATCTAATTGGTGCTAAACGACATGCTTGAGGAAAAAGCTTTTCTGCTTGAGATACTGGCTGAGCTGCAGTCCATAAAGAACGCGATTTTGGCTCTGCCTGAGTGGATAAGCCTCTCAGACATAGCCGAAGAGAAAGGGCTCACCAGGCAGGCGATCAGAAAGCAGCTCCTAAGTGGGGACTATGAACCGGATGTGGATTTTAAGTACATCGGCAATAAAATGTACGTTGCCAGAAGTGTCGTTCCGAGGATAAAAAGGAAACGGAATGGCAAACAATGACAGTGGCTATTACGTACGGAACAACACGATCTATGTTCAAGGGAGTGTTAACGGCAAGTTTGTCCGTAAAAGTACGAGGAAAAAAGCCACGAAAGCAAATCTCTCCTGGATTAAAAAAAATTCGGAGAGTGTTCTTTTACAACTAGTAGATAAAAGTATTAACAAGAAAGAGGATTATACTCTTGAAGAGTTTGGGTACCACTCTCTGAAAATCAACGCACACAACCGCAAAGGCAGTACGAACCAGGGGTATTTGAACGACTTCAAGCTTCATATCCTTCCTGCGTTTCGGCTGTACCAGCTGACGGATATCCGGCCGACTGATCTCAAGCAGTGGCAAGGGAACCTGCACAAGCGGGGGATATCGGGAAAGCGCATCAATTCGATCAGGACGGTATTTCGGGGGATCCTCCAGGACGCCTACATCGATGAGCTGATTGACTACAATCCCTTTGATCGGGTCAAGCGGGCCAAAATGATGAAGCCGGAGATTCACCCCTTCAGTCTGGAGGAGGTGGAGCTGTTGATCAAAGAGGCGGACGGATGGTTCAAGAACTTCCTGATTCTCGCATTCTTTACCGGGATGCGAACGGGCGAACTGTTTGGTCTGAAGTGGGAGGACATCAACTTCAAGAGTCGCTATCTTCATATTCAAAGAGGCGTGCGAAAAGGGGTTATCGATAGCACGAAGACTGAGAAATCCAGGCAGATCGATATGCTTCCCGTAGTGGAAAGGGCATTGCGAAACCAGTTTCTGGATACCGGTCTGAAGGGCACCTTTGTATTTCTAACCCAGTACGGTGGGAACTACAGGGAGAGCGATTCCATCAAGAAGAGCAGGTGGGCACCGCTATTAAAGCAGTGTATGCTGGATTACCGTATTCTTTACCACACCCGGCACACCTTTGCATCCATCATGCTCCAGCAAGGAGAAGAGATCGCCTGGGTGTCGATGATGTTGGGTCATGCGGATATCCATACCACCTTAACGAAGTACGCCAGGTTTATCCCAAGACGCGATAAAAAACGGGCTGAGTTTTTAGAAAATTTGGACGTTGATTTGAAATTTGGGTGAAAAAAGTTACTGCACAGTTACTGCACACATTGAGTTTTGGATGTTTGGATTTGTTTCTATGAGAGGACTTATAGTGGCGGTCCGGACGAGACTCGAACTCGCGACCTCCTGCGTGACAGGCAGGCATTCTAACCGACTGAACTACCGGACCACTAAAATTAAGAAAAGCACCACAAGATATGGTGGTCCCTACTAGACTCGAACTAGTGACATCTACCTTGTAAGGGTAGCGCTCTACCAACTGAGCTAAGAGACCGTCTTGTTGGTTATTGTTGTGTTAGCCAAAGATATTTTTACCAAAAAATGGCGTCCCCAAGGGGATTTGAACCCCTGTGACCACCGTGAAAGGGTGGCATCCTTGGCCGCTAGATGATGGGGACACTTATAAAAGTGATGGTGACCCTTGTAGGATTCGAACCTACGACCCCCTCATTAAAAGTGAGATGCTCTACCAGCTGAGCTAAAGAGTCATGTTAAAGAACGCGAAGCGATTTACGTCGTTTCGTGGGGGGAATTATAATACCTAAAACTTTAAAAGTCAAGCGATTGGAGGAAAAAAACCAATTTTTTCCGAAATTCCCTTTTGGTTATCTATATTAATTCGGGAAAGGTCTCCAAAAGGAGACGAAGGGCATGAAAAGAGGCGGATGCCTGGATATGACCCCGGTCTCCCCGGAGCATCAGCCGTTCGCTTTTGACCCCTTTTTTGCGGGAGGCGCAGGCGATGTAGACGGTACCTACCGGTTTTTCCACACTGCCGCCGCCGGGGCCGGCAATACCGCTGACCGCCACGGCGTAGTCGGCTCCGGAGTAGTCCAGGATACCTGCGGCCATCTCTTCGACCACGGCGCTGCTGACGGCACCGTAGGCGATGAGGCTGGTTTCGTTGACCCCGATCCAGTCGTGTTTGACCCGGTTGGCGTAGGTGATCATGCTGCCGTCAAAGACGGCCGACGAGCCGCTGATATCGGTAATAAGCGATGCGATCCGACCGCCCGTGCAGCTCTCGGCGCAGGTGAAAGTACGGCCCAGCTCATTCAGCCGTTCGACTAGGTGGCGGGCGATGGAGTCTCCCGCCCAGACCTTGCCGGCAAAGAGCAGGGCGGTCTCTTCCAGAAAGCCCCGGATGTCGCTCTCCTGGGTTGCACTGACTTCCATGACGCTCCAGCCGCCGATATGCGGGTGGCTGCTTAGGCGGACGCGGTGGCGTTTGGCCGCTCCGGTAAGCAGAATATCGGCATCCTCCGGAGCCATACCGAAGAGGTTGAGGCTGAGTACAGCCCGGGAGTCTTTGAGATGTACCGGAGGCAGTTCGCCTTCTGTTTCGTAGCGCACCACCTGAATGTGACAGTCACCCAGCCGCATCAGATAGCCGTGGGTGTCGTACATCTCGGCACTTGCGGGCATGAGCAGGTCGTTTCGGGTCTGCATGTCGCTCTCGGAGAGCGTGGCGAGGATTTTTCCGATCACCGCCAGGGTGCGCGGGGTGGTCACAATAAGGAGGTTTCGGGCCATTTCACTGAGATGGTGGAGGGTAAAAATCAGCTCTTTGTTCTGTTCGCCCAGGCGCATCTCCAGATCGATTCGGCCGATGGCGCTTTCGTAATGGCGGGTGAGGTAGCTGCGCAAAAAGGGCGAAGCGTCCAGGGTGTCATGAACCGTCAGAAGGGCATTCATGGCGCGTCCTTTCGGGGGATTGTGTGCTATTATATTGGAAAGCAACCCAAAAAAGGCATGAAAGCAATGTCCTCCAAGAAACACAAGAAAGAAACCCCCAAACCCTCGCTGCACGAGACCCATCCCGATATTTTCGGCAAAGACGGAAAGCTGCGCAACAGCATCTATGAACGGGAACTCGAACACCTCCAGGTCGAACTGATCAAGCTGCAAAACTGGGTCATTAAAAACAACAAACGGGTCCTGATCCTCTTTGAAGGGCGCGATGCCGCCGGCAAAGGGGGGATGATCAAACGCATCACCGAACACCTCAACCCCCGGGGTGCCCGGGTCGTGGCCCTTTTAAAACCCTCCGACGTGGAGAAGGGGCAGTGGTATTTTCAGCGCTACGTCAAGCACCTTCCGGACCCCGGCGAGATCGTCCTTTTTGACCGCAGCTGGTATAACCGCGCAGGGGTCGAGAAGGTGATGGATTTTTGTACTCCGGCGGAGTATCAGAAGTTTATGAACCAGGTGCCGATGTTTGAGCAGATGATGGTCGAAGACGGCGTCTTGCTCTTTAAGTACTATCTGGAGATCAGCCAGGACGAGGAAAAATTCCGCCTCGATGCCCGCAAGCATGACCCGCTCAAGCGCTGGAAACTCTCCGACATGGACCTAAAATCTCTGGCCCTTTACGACGAATACACCAAGGCCAAGGACGAGATGCTCGCCCGCACCCACACCCCCTACGCGCCCTGGATCATCGTCAACGCCAACGACAAAAAACGGGCGCGTCTCAATGTGATCAAGGACGTTCTCTCCCATATCGAGTATCAGGGCAAGGAAAACGCCAGTACGACCCTGGCCAGCGACCCCAATATCGTCAACCTCTACTCCCACCTGATTAATTACTAATCATGGTGGGCTATGGTATGATGCGCCCCATAACAAGGCGAATACCAAGAGCGGATAGCGAGTAACAACACAATGAGAAAGAATATTCTTCTCCTGGGCGGGAGCGGCTACATCGGACGGGCCGTGATCGACCATTTTAGAGAGTACAACTTCATTAATCTCTCCCTGAAGCGTTTTAACGAAAAGGCATCCAACAACCTCCTTTTCGATCTGCGGCGCGGGCTGGAGGGGATCACCTTTGACGCCCCCATCGAGATGATTATCAACTGCACGGACCTGATTGCCTGTGCCCATCCCAAATCGGATGAAAACTGCTACTCCGACACCATGCGGGCTTTGGTGGAGTATGCCAAAAAGAACGGCATCAAAAAGATCATTCACTTTTCCAGCTATGCCGACGTGCGCAATCTGGCCGATGAGCGCTACACCAGCGCCAAGCTTTTTGCCGACCGGATTATCGAAAAATCGGGGCTGGAGTATGTCACCTTCTCCCCCACGGTGATCTTTGGCCGCGGCAGCCTGTTTGACGAGCTGATGCGGGAGGTTTCCAAGCTGCCCTTTATGGCGAAAAATGCGTTGGAAAAGCGCTTTGCCCCGGTCTATATCGACGATGTCATGCGCAACCTGGCGTATGTGCTGGAGCATGCCGAGGCATGGAACCGCCACTACATCATCAAAGGTCCGGAGCGGCTCAATCTGCGGGAAGCCCTCAACCGCTACAACAGCCGCATTCCCCGCCTGGTGGCGCTGCCGGAAAAGGTCTCCCTGGCGCAGCTGAAACTGCGGTTTGAACCGGCCCTGTACGATGTCTACACCCGCTACCTCTGCCTGGGCGATATCGACCTGGATAATCCGGGTACGACCCTGGTTCGCGCGGAACGCTTCTACTAGTCTCCTGCTTTAACGCCCTTTTTGCTATAATCGCGGCATTTTATAAGCCGGAGATCTGCCATGGACTACAAAACCACCCTCTTACTGCCCGAAACCGAATTCCCCATGCGGGGGAACCTGGCCCAAAACGAACCGGCACGCTACGAGAAATGGTTTACCGAAGACGTCTATGAGCGGATGAAGAAAAACCGCGAGGGCGCGCCACTCTTTACCTTCCACGACGGCCCTCCCTACGCCAACGGCGCCATCCACCTGGGCCACGCGCTCAATAAAATCCTCAAGGACATGGTGACCAAATACCACTACTTCCGCGGCAAGGCCGTGCGCTTTACCCCCGGCTGGGATTGCCACGGTCTGCCCATCGAGCACCAGATCGAAACCAAGGTCGGCACCGAGAAAAAAGAGAGCATGCCCAAGCAGGAACTCCGCCAGATGTGCCGCGATCATGCCAGCCACTTTGTGGGTGTGCAGCGTGACGGCTTTAAGGGTCTTGGCGTTGTCGCCGACTGGGAAAAGCCCTACGTCACCATGGACTTTGCCTTTGAGGCCAACATCTACCGCGAACTCTGCCGCATCGCGGAAAAGGGTCTGTTAAAAGAGCGCAAAAAACCGGTCTATTGGTCCTGGGCTGCCAAGAGCGCCCTGGCCGAAGCGGAAGTGGAGTATCAGGATAAGGAAGACTGGTCCATCTACGTCGCCTTTGAACTGAGCGACGCGGCCAAAGCGGGGCTTGGCATCTCCGGAAAAGCCGCCGTCATCATCTGGACCACCACCCCCTGGACCCTTCCGGCCAATATGGGGATCGCCCTGAATCCGGAGGAGAGCTACGTACTGACCAGCGACGGTTTCGTCGTGGCGGAACCACGCCTGAAAGCCCTCAAAGAAGAGGGTGTCGTCTCCGGAGATGCGGTCAAAACCCTGGATCCCAAAGCGATGGAAAAACAGGAAGCCGTCAACCCGCTCAACGGCCGGCCTTCGGTGATCGTGCTGGGCGACCACGTTTTGATGGACGGCGGTTCGGGCTGTGTTCACACGGCTCCCGGCCACGGTGAAGAGGACTACCACGTCTGGCTGAACTACAGCGACGAGATCATCATGCCCGTCAACGAAGCGGGCTGCTATGACGAAACCGTCGTCGGCCTGGGGCTGCTTCCCGATGCGGCGAGCTACGTGGGCACCCACGTCTTTAAAGCCAACGAGCAGATCGTCGCCTTTTTGGAGGGCAACGGGGCGATGCGCAAAGCCTCCAAGTTTACCCACAGCTACCCCTTCTGCTGGCGAACCCACAAGCCGGTTATCTACCGGGCGACCAAGCAGTGGTTTATCGTCATGGACGAACCCTTTACCGATGATGGCCGGACGCTCCGTCAGGTGGCCCTGGGCGAAATCGAAAAGGTCACCTTCTATCCGGAGACGGGCCGCAACCGTCTGCGCAGCATGATCGAAAACCGCCCCGACTGGTGTATCTCCCGTCAGCGCGACTGGGGTGTTCCCATCGCCTTCTTCCGCAACAAAAAAACGGGCGAAGCGATCCTGGATCACAAAGTGACCAGCTACATCGCCATGATCTTTGAAAAAGAGGGTGCCGATGCGTGGTACACCCGCGACGTGGCCGAGCTGCTCTATCCCGGAAGCGGTCTCAATGCGGACGATCTGGAAAAGGTCACCGACATTCTCGACGTCTGGTTTGACAGTGGTTCGACGCAGTACGCCGTTCTGGGCAGCCGTGCCTATGACGCGGGGGATTTCCCCGCCGATGTCTATCTCGAAGGCAGCGATCAGCACCGCGGCTGGTTCCAAAGCTCCCTACTGGTGAGCTGTGCCACCAATGAGCGCGCACCCTACAAGGCGATCATCACCCACGGCTTTACCGTGGACGAGCAGGGCAACAAGATGTCCAAATCCAAGGGCAACGGCGTGGAGCCGCAGGATGTGTGCAAGCAGAGCGGCTCCGATATCCTCCGTCTCTGGGTGGCGCTGAGCGATTATCAGGGCGATATGAAGCTGGGGCAGAATATTCTCAAGCAGGTGAGCGAGCAGTACCGCAAACTGCGGAATACCTTCCGTTTTCTGCTGGCCAACATCGGCGATCTGGAAAGCCCGGTGGCGGTCAAAGACTTGGGCGTGCTCGACCGCTGGGTTCTCGCGGAAGCGGCCAAGGTCTTTGCGGAGGCGGAAAAATCCTTCAGCGGGTATGACTTTGCCAAGGGTCTGCACCGTATCAACGGCTTTTTAACCGTCGAGCTCTCCGGAATCTACATGGATCTCTGTAAAGACCGTCTCTACTGTGATGCGCCCAACGATCCCCACCGACGGGCCAGCCAGAGTGCGATGTTCTACATCGTGCGCACCCTGCTGGGTCTGGTGGCTCCGGTGCTGACCTATACGGCGGACGAGGTGCTGGAGTTTGCCCCGGCGGTTCTGAAGGGCGATGCGAAGGATATCTTCGATTTTGTCTACCAGCCCCTGCCGGAAGTCAGCAGCGAGCTCGACGGCAGTTACCTCAAAGAGGTGCGCGAAGCCTTCTCTTTAAAAGTAGACGAGCTGAAAAAAGAGAAGATCATCAAGAGCACCCTGGAGCTTAGCATCTATACCGATGCGGAAAAACTTCTGGCCATTCCCGCCACGGAAGCGCAGGACTGGTTTGTGGTAAGCGAAGTGAAAGAAGCGGATGCTCCGGAGGTGCTGCGCAGCTTTACCGTGGGGAACGACCACTTTAACATCGTTATGGCCAGCCTGCACAAGTGCCCACGCTGCTGGAAGTACGCATCGACGGCGGAAGAGGCGCTCTGCCCGCGTTGTGAAGGGGT
>QKHD01000033.1 GCA_003250175.1 Helicobacteraceae bacterium | reverse complement strand
CCCAAGGGTAAAAAAGAGTGCAATACCTTCCAGTTTTTTGCGGGTTTCGGCCAGCAGATTACCGCGGAAAAAGCCGTCGAATGGAACGCCAAAAAGCGTTTTGCGCGCTGCTATACCGCCAATGACGGCAATGCACGGGTCGAGTACGACGTGAGTGTCGCGGGCGGGGTGAACAAAGAGTTTGTCACCCGCAGTTTTGATCGCTGGGAGACCATCCTGGGCGAATTTACGAAATTTATCGGCTGGTAAGGAGTCGGAGTGAAAAAATGGTTGCTGCTGCTGGCCCTGCTGGGCACGCTCTACGCGGATGGCTGCTGGGAAGATGACGAAACCATGGACATGGCCATGGCGGAAAACGAAGGCACACTGATCTTTTCGTTTAAGGATGCGGCGGAGTGTACGCCCCTGTCCGGCGCGGGGGTTGCCTTTGGCAATGTCACCCTCACCACCGACGAGTCGGGCTATGTCCGGGTACCCCTGGGCGTGCTGGCTTCGCTGGAGGAGGGCACCTATATCCCCCTAGGCTTTTCCAAGCAGGGGTATATTCCCCTTAAAACCGAGGTGGTCTACGCCGCGGGCAGCATCTGGCAGACCAAGTTTCTGATCTCCAAAAAGATGGCTCCGGATTCGGTGCGGTTTGTACTCAGCTGGGGCGACGAGCCCCGCGATCTCGACCTGCACCTCAAAGCCCGGGGCTATCACATCTCCTTTAGAAACAAACGCAGCATCGACGGCGTGGCCAAACTGGACCGCGACGCCATGCGCGGTTTTGGGGCCGAGACCATCACCCTGGAGCGTGTCGATGCCAGTGAGCACTACACCCTCTTTGTCAAACGTTTCTCCCTCAGCGGAAAAATGGATGCCAGGGGCAAGGTCTTTGTCTATGTCAACAACGAGCTCGAGCGGGTCGTGACCCTGCCCGAGACGGACAAACCCGTTGTCAAGGTGCTGGAGCTCTCCGCCTCCGGAATCACCGCCAATCCCGTTGCCATGGACCGGGAACCTTAAAACAACCCTCCGGAGGCATCCCGTCTCCGGAGCTCTTTCGTTATCTCTTTTCAAGGAGACACCATGATCCACGAACTCGACAACGCCATCATCACCCATCTGGTCAACCGCCTGCGCGACATGAGCCTTAATGCCACAGATTTTCGCTTTACCATCGCCCAGATCGCCAAGCTGCTTTTTTACGAAGCCTTCCGCAACGAACCCCTCGGCCCAAAAATCATCACCACCTGGAAGGGGAAAAAACCCTTCGCCTCGCTGGACGAAGCGCACTATGTTTTTATCCCGATCCTGCGGGCGGCACTCCCTATGCTCGACGGCATTATCGAGGTGATGCCGGGCTCTTCCAGCGGCTTTCTGGCCATGAAACGCGATGAGGTCACCTTTGAGAGTCGCCTTTATTACGACCGCATCCCCGACCTCTCCGGAAAGACCGCCGTCGTCTGCGACCCCATGCTGGCCACGGGCGGTTCGCTCAGCGATGCCCTGGACGCTATCAAGGCCAAGGCTCCGGAGCGGGTCATTTCGCTTAACATCATCGGCGCTCCGGAGGGGGTGGCACACATTGCCAAAACCCATCCAGATGTGGAACTCTATATCGCTAAGGTTGACGAAAAACTGGAGAACGGCTACATTCAGCCCGGCATCGGCGACGCGGGGGACCGCGCCTTTAACACCCTCTAGCATTCCTCACAAAGGCACCGCCATGAAAGTCATCGCCTCCATCAACGGGAGCATTACCTCCGAATCCGCCGCCGTCTACGCCCTGGAATACGCCAAGGCCCACAACCTTACCCTGGTACTGCACCACTCCCCCAACCGTGAAGACGACCGCGACGCCGTCGGCCACAGCATGAAAGCCATCGGTGCAATTGCCGCCGAAAACGGGGTGGCGACGGAGGAGCTGATCTTAAAGGGCGGAGCCGCCGCCCTGGCCCGCTACGCCAGGGAGAACATGGTCGATATGCTCTTTTGTGCCAGCCGGGTCAAGCGGCGATTTTTCGTGCCGTCATTCAGCGACCAGTTGCTGCACGCTTCGCCGGGTGTGGACGTGGGGGTGGTTCGGATCGTGCATGTCAAAAGCACCCTGGGGCTGACATCGCT
>QKHD01000248.1 GCA_003250175.1 Helicobacteraceae bacterium | reverse complement strand
GGTTAAAGGAGATGATCGTTTAGGCTCCGGAGGGGGTTCCGGAGCGCTAGATTTCAATCCCGAAAAAGTACTTCACCCCATACCCGATCAAAAAGGAGATGATCGCAACGCCGAAGGTGATGGAGGACATCTGCACCACCCGCTTGGAAAAGGAGAGCTCCTTGGCCACGCTAATGTAGAAGGTGTAGCCGAGGATGGCCAGAAAGGCTCCGGCGAACATCACGCCGATGGCGTAGCCCATCGCATCAAAGAGGAAAAAGGGTGCTACCAGCAGCGCCGTGGTGAGGATGTAGGCGACCCCGGTATAGAGGGAGTAGACTCCGGGCTGGATATCGTCCGATGGGTTCTCCTTGGCCTCCAGGTAGGCCGACCCGGCCATGGAGAGTGACGCGGCGATCCCCATGATCAGGCCCGTCAGCCCCACCACCAGGCTCTTTTCAAAGGCGAAGGCGATCCCGCTGAGCGTCCCGGTCAGCTCCACCAGGGCGTCGTTCATACCGAGTACGATCGCGCCGGCGTAGGCGAGTTTGCGGTCTTCCAGGCGGTCGATGAGGGCGTATTCATGGGCCACCTCCTGCTCGTAAATCTTCCGGGATTCCGGATAGATTTCATACAGCTCCAGGTAAAAAGCCTCCGCACCCGCTTCGCGTTTTTCCAGATACTTGAGGGCGAAGGAGGTACCAAAGAGCCGCACCAACAGCAAAAACCACCCCACCAGCCAGCGCTTGGGCCGAAGCTCTTGCTTAGTGATTTTAACCCAGAATTCGTAGTGGGTTTTCTCTTCCTCGGCGATTTTTAAAAAGACCTCGCGGTTGGCCGCTTCGCGCTGGCGCTCGGCCAGGGCTTTGTAGATGGTGTAGTCGTTGATCTCGTTTTGCTGTTGGGTCAGCGCTTTTTTCATCTCAGCGGGTGAAAAGGGTTGGGCCATGGGGGTGCTCCTTAGGGTTTGAGTAGGGTTTTGGCATTTTTTTCATAGATGGGGCTGTGCAGAGGAAAATACTCTTTCATCGCCCCTACGTAGCGGTCGAAAACATTGCCCTCGCGTCCGAGCTCCAGACGGCGTTTGAGGGGCAGATCGTAACTGTTAAAAAGCGTGGTAAAGGGTACGGGATAATCGGTGCCAAAAAGTAGCTTGTGGTGCAGCTCCTTTTGTTCACTGACATGGCGCAGGGCTTTGGCCCGCACCGGGGTCAGCATGGCGGAGAGGTCGGCATAGAGGTTTTTTTCCATCCGGAGCAGGCGCAGAAGCTGAAAATACTCCTCATTGTAGTGCCGGGGCGCACGGCGAAACGCTTTGAAAATTTTGGTCGGTTCGTAGCTAAGGGCCATGTGGGCACAGACGACGCTCACCCCTTCATCCAAAGGTGCCCGCACCATATCCAGCGACTCGCACGCCTTCACCGAACGCACACTGCTCTCGCTGCCCACGTGCACGATGAGGGGAATCCCATGTTCCGCCAGTTTTCTAAAATAGGGACGGTAGCGCGCCTCTCTTGTGTTCACACCCCAGTAATTTTGCAAAAACTTCGCCCCGCGAAAGCCCTGGGCAACCAGACTGTCGACACGATCCAGGGCATCCGGACGCATGGGGTTGACGGAGAAAAAGGGGATAATCAGCTCCGGATGCTCACGGTGCAGCCGCAGCACCTCGTCATTTTCAGCGCATACGGTCGGATCACGGTGCACCTCATTGCCCAAATCGTCCACCACCGCATCGACACCAAAAAGGACTATCTGCCGGATATGACGGCTCTGATTGGCCGATGAGACAAGGGCTTTGGTATAAGCGGCATAAGGGTCTTGCCGAAACAGCTCCGGATCAATCCCGAAACGCCGCCCGAAAAGTTTGATCCCGACACGGTCATAGAGCCGGCCGAAGGACGCTTTGCCCAGCAGGTGGGTGTGAAAATCGATCATAACCGGTAAATGCCCATCAACATCCCGAACATAATGGGCTGATGGATGAGGTAGACGGTTAGGGAGTGGCGGCCCAAAAAGGCGATGGGACGGGTTACCGCCCCCTCCGGAAGTTTGAGGCCAAAGAGACGGTGGTGCCCGACGAAGATGCCGATCAACACTACGCCAAACCAGGGGAAAAAGCGCACGACATCTT
>QKHD01000126.1 GCA_003250175.1 Helicobacteraceae bacterium | reverse complement strand
ATCGAAGAGTACGAGCGCGACGATGCGACGGTGCGTCTGATCGACTCCCAGGATGCGAAAAAGACCATCATCTTCTGCCGTATGAAAAAAGAGGTTGACCGTCTGGCCACGACCCTCATCTCCCACGGCTACCTGGCCAAGGGTCTGCACGGCGATATGGAACAAAACCAGCGCGAAGAAGTCATTAAAAGCTTCCGTGCCGGCAAGATCGACATCCTGATCGCTACCGACGTTGCGGCACGCGGTCTGGACGTCAGCGACGTTACCCACGTCTTCAACTACCACATTCCCTTCGATGCGGAGAGCTACGTGCACCGTATCGGCCGAACCGGCCGTGCCGGGAAAAAAGGGGTGGCGATCACCCTCGTAACACCGATGGAGTTTAGAGAGCTGCAGCGCATTAAAAAGAGCGTCAGCACCGAGATCGTCCTGCACCATATCCCGACCCTGGGCGACGTGAAAAAAGCCCACGTATCCAAAATGGTCGAAGCGATTAAAAAACAGCCCCTCAGCGACGCGGCGGGCGAGATTCTGAAAGTGCTCGAAGAGGAGATGGACATCTCCCAGATCGCCTTCAAACTGATCTCCCTGGCCATCGAGCAGCAGAAGGTAACCGGTCCGGAGCGTATCGGTATCGACCCGAGCAAAGTAGAAAAAATGCTGTCTCGCGTTAAAAACGACCACGGCGGCGGCAAAGGCCGCGGCAAGGGCGGATACCGGGGCGGCGGTTTCAACCGCAACAAAAGCCGAAGCGGCGGCGGTGACCGTGACCGAGGCGAGCGTGGTGGTGACCGCGGCGATCGCGGCGGCGACCGGGGTGAGCGCAAAAGCTACGGCGGACGCGGTGGCAAGCGCTACTAAGCGCCGTTAGTGCACAATACGTCTATCTAATCTCCGGAGAGGCCTCCGGAGGGTTTCAAAAACATACTAAAAGGTATTCAATCATGAAACGCATTACACACGGGGATGTGGATTTCGACGCGCGGGTTGCCGAGGTCATCGCCGGGGCTACGGCCTCCATGGGCGATGTCAGCGGGCGCGTTCTGGGTATTATCGACGAGGTAAAAAACGAGGGCGATGCGGCGCTGATCCGTCACATCGGCATGTTTGACAAGTGGACGCCGGATTCCGGCAGCGACCTGATGATCAGCGAAGACGCCATCGAAGCGGCCTACCACGCCACGGACGACAACCTCAAAGAGGCGCTGATTCTATGAGCGGATCAAGTCCTTCCACGAAAAGCAGATGCCCAAAAGCTGGATCGATTTTGAAAAAAACGGCTCCATGCTCGGCCAGAAAGTCACCCCTGTGGATTGTGCCGGCCTCTATATTCCCGGCGGCAAGGCTAGCTACCCCAGCTCCATGCTGATGAACGCCGTACCGGCCAAGGTCGCGGGCGTTGAAGAGATCGTTGCCTGCGTGCCCACGCCCGGCGACGAACTCAATCCGCTGGTTCTGGCAGCCGCCTATGTCTGCGGTGTAAGCAAAATCTTCAAGGTAGGGGGCGCCTCCGCCATCGCGGCCATGGCCTACGGTACCCAGACGATTCCCAAGGCCGATGTCATCACCGGCCCCGGAAACATCTACGTCGCCACGGCGAAAAAGCTGCTTTTTGGCGAAGTCAACATCGACATGATCGCCGGACCGTCCGAGATCGGAATTCTGGCGGACAGCACGGCACGAGCCGACCTGCTGGCCATGGACCTGCTCTCCCAGGCGGAACACGACGAGATGGCGCGCAGCATTCTCATTACCGACGATGCGGCCCTGGCCGATGCGGTTGCCGTCGAGGTGGAAAAGGCCCTGGGGATTCTTCCCCGCGCCGAGATCGCCCGCAAATCTATTGAAGCCAACGGCGTGATTATCGTTGCCCAGGATATGTCCCACGCCGTCGATACCATGAACCGCATGGCTCCGGAGCACCTGGAGATCATGACCCAAAACCCCCACGAACTGCTGCCGCTCATCAAGCACGCCGGGGCGATCTTTTTAGGCAACAACACCCCCGAAGCAATCGGCGATTACGTGGCGGGTCCCAACCACACCCTGCCCACTAGCGGCACGGCACGCTTCTTCTCCCCCCTGGGTGTGGAGAACTTTTTGAAAAAGTCCTCCATTATCTCCATGAGCCGAGCAGGCCTGGAAGAGGTGGGTGGCGCGGCGGCGATGATCGCCGGCGTCGAGGGGCTCGATGCCCACCGACTCAGTGTTGAACTGCGATTAAAAAAATAATATAATTCCGCCAAAATTTTGGTGATTAAAGGATTAAGATGAAAAAACGCGACATTAAAAAATGTGTTCTTGCCTACTCCGGAGGCCTGGATACCTCTATTATCCTCAAATGGCTCGAAGACGAGTACGGCTGTGAAGTGGTAACCTTTACTGCGGACCTGGGTCAGGGTGAAGAGCTCGAACCTGCTCGTCAAAAAGCGCTGAAACTGGGAATCAAACCGGAAAACATCTTTATCGACGACCTGCGTGAAGAGTTTGTCCGAGACTTCGTTTTCCCGATGTTCCGCGCCAACGCCATCTATGAGGGCGAATACCTGCTGGGTACCTCCATCGCCCGTCCTTTGATCGCCAAACGCCAGATGGAGATCGCCAAACAAGTCGGTGCCGACGCCGTTGCGCACGGCGCAACCGGAAAAGGAAATGACCAGGTTCGTTTCGAGCTGGGTTATCTGAGCTTTGATCCGAGCATCGCTGTGATCGCTCCCTGGCGAGAGTGGGACATGAACTCCCGAACCTCTCTGCTGGCCTTTGCCGACAAACACGGGATTCCGATCGAAAACCGCGGTCAGGCAAAACCTTACTCCATGGACGCCAACCTCCTGCACATCTCCTATGAGGGTGAGCACCTGGAAAACCCCATGAACGAACCGGAAGAGAGCATGTGGAGATGGTCCGTCTCCCCTGAAAACGCTCCGGATACGCCCGAATACATCGAGATCGAATACAAAAGCGGCGACCCCGTTAAACTCAACGGCGAAGCCCTCAGCCCTGCGACCATGCTGACCAAGCTGAACGAATACGGCAACAAACACGGCATCGGCCGTATCGACATCGTGGAAAACCGCTACGTCGGTATGAAAGCCCGCGGCTGCTACGAAACACCCGGCGGTACCATCATGCTTAAAGCCCACCGAGCGATGGAGTCTCTGACCATGGACCGCGAAGCCGGCCACCTCAAAGATGAGCTGATGCCACGCTACGCCAAGATGATCTACAACGGGTACTGGTATGGTGCCGAGCGCAAAATGCTCCAGGCCGCCATCGACGAAACCCAGAAATTCGTCACCGGCAAGGTGCGTCTGAAACTCTACAAAGGCAACGTCATGGTCGTAGGCCGTGAGTCCGAGTACAGCCTCTTTTCCGAAGCCCACTCTACCTTCGAAGCCGACGAAGTCTACAACCAGAAAGATGCGGAAGGCTTTATCCGCCTTAACGCTCTGCGATTCATCATCGAGGGTCAAAACCGCAAGAAGTAATCACCACGCCCCGGCACCCGCCGGGGTCTTTCCTATCCCTTTTTCAGTCCCGATTCTATCCGTTCCGCCAGCTCTTTTTCATACGCTTCCCGGTTAAATCCGGAGGTATCCATCCGTGCCACACCACTTTCAACCGCCGCTTGGGCCACCGCACCGGCTACTTTGCCAAGCAGCCTTGGGTCAAAGGGCGTGGGAATAATGTAGTCGGCACAGAAGTGCAGCGGCCGTCCGTAGATGGCCTGTACCGATTCGGGCACGGGCTCTTTGGCCAACGCCGCCAGCGCCCTGGCCGCGGCGATTTTCATCTCCTCGTTAATGGCACTGGCCCGCACGTCCAGCGCTCCCCTGAAGATAAAGGGAAAGCCCAGAACGTTGTTGATCTGGTTGGGAAAATCGCTGCGTCCCGTAGCCATGATGGCGTCGCTCCGGATCGCCTTGACGGCGTCTGGCATGATCTCCGGAGTGGGGTTAGCCATGGCAAAAATGAGCGGATTGTCCGCCATGGTGGCAACCATGATATCGCTCAGCGCACCCGCCTTGGAGAGGCCGAAAAAGCAGTCCGCTCCCTGAATCGCCTCGGCCAGGATATTCATGTCGGTCTCAATGGCAAAGGCCGCCTTGTAGGGGTTGAGGTCGGTTCGGGAGTGCTTGACCACGCCCTTGGAGTCGCACATGATGACCTGGGTTACCCCCAGGCTTTTGATAAAGTGGCCGCAGGCGATGGCGGCGGCTCCGGCACCGTTGATGACGACCCTAATCTTGTCAATCCGTTTGCCCGCCAGCTCCACGGCATTGAGCAGGGCGGCGCCGGCGACGATGGCGGTGCCGTGCTGGTCGTCGTGCATGACGGGAATATCGAGGGTGCGTTTAAGGCGTTCTTCGATGATAAAACACTCCGGAGCCTTGATGTCTTCGAGGTTAATGCCGCCAAAGGTGGGGGCGATCGCCTCCACGGTTTCGCAGAACTTCTCCGGATCTTTGTGGGTCACTTCGATGTCGAAGACATCCACATCCGCAAACTCCTTAAAGAGCACCCCCTTGCCCTCCATAACCGGCTTGCCCGCCAGGGTGCCGATATCGCCCAGGCCCAAAACCGCGGTGGAGTTGGTGATGACCGCCACCAGGTTGCCCTTGGCGGTGTAGTCATAGGCGGCGGCGGGATCGGCCTCGATGGCCTTGCAGGGGATCGCCACCCCCGGGGTGTAGGCCGTGGCCAGGTCCCGCTGGCTGGCGAAGGATTTGGTGTTGACCGTGGCAACCTTGCCGGGTCTGGGGTAGCGGTGGTAGGCCAAAGCCTCTTCGGAAGTGATTTCCATGCGGGGTTTCCTTCATCTTTTTTTCAATCATAAGGGAAAAGAGTTTAAACCTCCTTGTGCTAAAATCGAGGGACTTTGTACTAGGAATTTCTGTGATGATAAACGATGATATTTTTGGCTTTAACCAAACGCCCGAAGATAAATTTTACGAGATTCTCTGTACGATGAACAGGAATGTCGTCCGGAACGAACTGAGTGCGCTTTTTAAACGTCTTGCCGTCCTGGAAGAGATGATGGACGATGCGTCGCTAGAGGGGAAAGTCCTCGCCTACGAACACACCGACCCGGCGAAGATGGAGCAGCTGATGCAGAACTTCTATCTTCACGTTACGGCCAACATGATCGGGCAGCATGAGTAAAGCCGTCGCGCTTTACTTACTTGCATTTGCGGCCCTCTGGGCCATGCCTGAAGGATATTTTGCCAAGGAAGAAAAACTCTCCCTGGCCAAGGACGAATACGCGGTCTACGAGGTGACGGGCAAACCCCTTTACTTCCGCTGGACCCTTTTTATCAACCGGGGGCTTGTCATGCATTACGGCTATGACGGCTTTCCCTACCAGAACGTGCTCTACAAAGATTACAAGCAAAATTCGTTTAAGATACCGCTCAAACAGCGGTCCGACGATCATAGCGAGCCTCCCTATTTCATGCTGGTTTTCAACGGCATGCAAGAGGGAAACAAAAAGGCCGACTTCACGGTCTACGTCTATGATCCCCTGGGATCGCTCAACGCGAAGAGGAAATAAGAATTGGACCTGACCGACGTAACGACCCTCGTCAAACGCTTCATTGACGATCTGAAAACCCCCAGTGTCGACGCCATGTACGACCGCCTTCCCAAGGGAAAAATGCTCCGTGCCAGACTGGTGCAGATGATTGCTCCGGAGGCGGAAAACGCCGCTTTGGTAGCCGCCATTATCGAGACCATCCACCTTTCCAGCCTGCTGCATGACGATGTCATCGACGAGGCGACGACCCGCCGGGGCGAGCCCTCCATCAATGCGCTCTATTCGGACAAACACGCCGTCATGCTGGGCGATATCTTCTACTCCAAGGCCTTTTTCGAGCTGGTGGATATGGACAAACGCATCGCCAAGTCCGTCTCTTCCGCCGTCACCAAGCTCTCCCTTGGCGAGCTGCTCGACGTGGACATGGGCAACGCCTTTAACCACAACCTGGATGCCTACTACAACATGATCTACCTCAAAACGGCCTCCCTGATCGAGACCACCACCTACAGCGCGGCGCTGCTGGCGGGTAAGGATGCCGAGGCCCATGCCACCTTCGGGCGCAATCTGGGTCTGGCCTATCAGATCATCGACGACATCCTCGATGTCACCCAGGATGCGGCGACGCTGGGCAAACCCGCCTTTAACGACTACAAAGAGGGCAAGACGACGCTGCCTTACATCCTGATGTACGACGCGCTCAATGAGGCAGACCGCAACACGCTGCTGGGGCTCTTTAAAAAAGATCTCAGCACCGACGAAGAGGCGTGGCTGCGCGAGAAGCTCCGGATCACCGGTGCGGTGGAACAGTCCAAGCAGCGTGCCCAGGAGCTGGCAGAGGAGGCGATGGCCTGTGTCCGGGGCGATGTGGCCCTGGTGGGTCTGATTCAGACCATGATCACAAGGAGCTATTAGTGCACTACCTTCTGGTCAGCCTCTCCCACAAAAACAGCGATATCGCCATCCGCGAAAAGCTCTCCTTCGATCAGGAGCGTCAGGCCAAGATCATGGAAGAGCTGACGAACAACGCGGTCATTAACGAGAGCGTCGTCATCTCCACCTGTAACCGCCTGGAGGTGGTGGTCAACACGACCAAGCCTTCCGATGCCCTGGGACGGGTCATGGAGACGCTGCACAATCACTCCGGCGTCGATCGCAGCGAGCTCGAAGGCCGCGCCGACGTCTTTGAAGACGAAGGGGCGGTCAAGCACCTCTTTAGCGTCGCCGGGGCGCTGGAGAGTATCGTCGTGGGAGAAAACCAGATCATCGGTCAGCTCCGCGACAGCTACAACTACGCCCAGGAGAAGCAGTTTTGCAAAACCAAGCTCTCCCGGCTTTTCGGTCATGCTTTCCGCTGTGCCGCGGAGATCAAGTCCGTCACCGATATCGGCAAAAACCCCGTCTCCGTCGCCAGTGCGGCGGTGGTGCTGGCCAAGGAGGCCCTGGGCGGCAACCTGGGCGGTTTCAGCGCCGTGGTTTTTGGTACGGGGGAGATGAGCGTGCTGACCATGAAGCACCTGGTGGCCAACGAGGTGAATGTGATTCTCGTGGGCCGCGACCGTGACAAGGGGATCCAGGTCGCTTCCGAGATTTCCGACAAGATCGTGGTCGCCCCCTATTCGGAGCTGGCCAACCTGATCAACTCCCACCGGATCTTTTTTACCGCCACTTCTGCACCCCACGCGGTGATTACCGACGATATGGTGGTGGAAAAAGACTTTAACCGCTACTGGTTCGACCTGGCGGTTCCTAGAGATATCGACATCAAGCGCTGCGAAAAGATCAAGGTCTACACCGTGGACGATCTGAAAACCGTGGTGGAGAAAAACATGAGCCTCAGGGAAGAGGAGGCCTCCAAGGCCTACAAGGTCGTGGGTGAATACACCAACAGCTTTTTCAGCTGGCTCGATACGCTCTCCGTCGACCCCATTATCAAAGCCCTGCGCCAAAACGCCCAGCAGGCGGCCAAAAACGAGATCGAAAAGGCGGTTGCCAAGGGGTATATCCCTCCGGAGTACCAAAAGAGCCTTTCGCAGGTGCTGCACAACGCCTTCAGCGCCTTTTTGCACCAACCCACCGTAGCCATCAAGGAGATCGCCGACAAGCCCGAAGCGGACGCGGTGATCAATGTGGTCAAACGTCTGTTTGACATCGAACAGGACCGGCTGACGCTGGTTCCCAAATCTACCACCAAAGAGGATGAAAACCAATGAAATTTTCCAAGGCCTTTATTCCTACGCAGAAGGAGACGCCCAAGGAGGCGGTGCTGCCATCCCACATCTACCTGCTGCGCGGCGGGTATATCACCCAGGTTGCCGCCGGGGTTTATGACCTGATGCCTTTGGGCAAGCGGGTGCTTGACAACATCGAGCGGGTTGTGAGCGAAGAGATGGACGCCGCGGGCGCACAAAAGGTGAGCCTGGGCTTTGTCACTCCGGTTTCCCTGTGGGAGGAGAGCGGCCGTTATTTCAAATACGGCAAAGAGCTGCTCCGGTTTAAAGACCGCCACGAAAACGGGTTTGTCCTGGGGCCGACCCACGAAGAGATGATGGTCGAGCTGGTACGCGGCCGGGTCAAGAGCTATAAAGAGCTGCCCCTGAACCTCTACCAGGTGGGGCTGAAGTTCCGCGACGAGGCACGCCCGCGGTTTGGTCTGATGCGCGGACGCGAATTTGTCATGAAAGACGGGTACAGTTTCCACGCCAGCGTGGAGGACATGCAGCGCGAATTTGCACTGATGGAGTCCAGCTACCGCAAGATTTTCAAACGTCTAGGGCTTGATTTCCGCGTGGTCGAAGCGGACAGCGGCGCCATCGGCGGCAGCGGCAGCAAGGAGTTCATGGTACTGGCGGAGAGCGGTGAAGACACCATCGTCGTCTGCGAATCCTGCGAATACGGTGCCAACATCGAAGCGGCCAAGCGCCAAAAACGCGTCGTACCGGCGGGTGAGGCGATGAAGGCAGAGAAGGTGCATACTCCGGATGTGACCAGCATCGAGGAGCTGAGCAGCTTCTTTAAACTGCCCGCGTCCCGTTTTGTCAAAACCGTGGCCATGAAGGCCCTTTACGATGATCACGACACCATCGTGCTCTTTGCCATCCGCGGTGACGACGAGCTGGAAGAGACCAAAGCCTGCAACGCCGCCAACGCCAACGAGCTGGTGGATGTGACGGAAGAGGAACTCAAATCCGCCGGACTGGTGCCGGGCTACATGGGGATTTTTGATCTTCCGGAGGCGGTCATGCTGGTGGTGGACGAGGAGCTGCGCGGCGAAGCCAACATGATCTGCGGTGCCAACGAAGCCGGCTACCACATGACGGGCATCACCGTCGAAGCCAAGCATTACGACGACCTGACCGCCGTGCAAAAGGGCGATGTCTGCACCTGCTGCGGCGGCAGCCTGACCCACACCAAGGGGATCGAAGTAGGGCACATCTTCCAGCTGGGCACGCGCTACTCCGAGCCGCTCAAGGCGGAGTTTCTGGATGAAAACGGCAAGTCCAAGCCCTTTGTCATGGGAACCTACGGCATCGGCGTCAGCCGCCTGGTCGCTGCCATTATCGAGCAGCACCATGATGAAAACGGCTGCAAGTGGACCATCGAAAGCGCCCCCTATCTGGTGGACGTCGTCACCGCCAACGGCAAGGATGAGGTGCAGATGGAACTCTCCGAAGCGATCTACAGCCGCCTAAACAGCGCCAAAATCAGCACCCTCTGGGATGACCGCAAGGACCGTATCGGCTTCAAGATGAAAGACTATGAGCTGATCGGTATCCCCTACGCCATCATTGTCGGCAAGGAAGCCGCCGAGGGGCGGGTCGAGCTGGTCAGCC
>QKHD01000139.1 GCA_003250175.1 Helicobacteraceae bacterium | reverse complement strand
GCTGGACCTCAACGGGGATCACAAGGTAGAGACTGCCAACGGCGCCATGTTCGTCACACTCCCCCAAGAGATGCCCAATGACCTCAAACGAGGTATCGTCAAAACGATCGAAACCATGCAAACCCAGGGAGCGGACTACTTTAAAGACATTTCGCCCATATTGATACGTATGAGCTTCCGCTACAACCTTCCCACCATGATGGAAAACCTCAAGGCAAGTCATCCAGATATGTGGGCGGGAGCAAGCGTTCCTACGCCCGATTACGGATACGGCGGTCTGCTTGAGATGCAAGAAAGCATGCATAACCCTGCCCTCGGAGCATCCTACTCACAAGAGAGTGTTGCGATGTTTGACCGTTTTATGGAGATCCTCGATTCAGTCTTATCCGCCAACGGAGCCTCTCCGGAGAGCACCGCGGCCTCCAGAGATGAATCCGCTTCAGAAGAAGCATCTGATGAGAAAATAGCTTCTTTTTTTGACCGTGTCCGGGCCGCAGGGGGTGCTTTGGCCTATGTGCAGCAGCTTAATCTGGAAAAAATCGAGAAGCTCATTGAAGAAAAACGCAATGAGCTGGAAAAGAAACTCAACGTGGATAATCTGGAAGGCGATGCCCTGCTCTCCGCAATACAGGCGATTGAAGAGATGCTGGAAGATTACAAAAAGGCGCTTATGGAGGATATGGAAAAGCGCTCCGGATCGAGCCATTTTGACAAAGATGCTTTTTTAAAACAGCTCATCCTCTCTCCGGAGCTGCTGGCCCAAGACCAAGGACTGAGCACCTCAGAGGCTGAAGAGGTAGTCTAAATCATTTGGGCGCCAGACGGTGCCCGTCAGCACACCCCGCAGATGCCAGCCGCCCTGCTCTTTTTTGAGCAGGTAGAGGTAGTCGCTGTGGTTGTACTCGTTGGGGCGGGCGGCATCGGTGCTGAAGTAGATATCCAGTTCGCGGCGCAGCGTTTGGCGCTGGGCTTTGTCGGCGGATATGCCGGCAAATGCCCCGTTAAAATAGCGTGCAAAGCGTTCCGCCTGCTCCGGATCACCCTCCGGAGCGAAGTCGATAAAGAGTACCCCGCTCTTTTGTTTTAGCTCTCCATCCAACCCTGCGTAAATAGCCGAAAGGCTCTCCAGCCTTGGCGAGCAGACATCCCGGCACCCCACATAGCCCACAAAAACCATCAGATACTCTTTGTCCGAAAACTGGGTATTCAGCGAGGGCACCGGGCGATCCAGGGCGATGATCCCGCCGTTTTTTTCATGCAAAAAGGCGGGCAGCAGCCCCAGGGCCGCCATCAGCATCACCCCGCCGCCGATCAGGGCGATTTTACGAAAGGCCATGGTTACTTACCGAAAAGCATCAGGGCGTAGCCCTCGTTTTGCAGGGAAATGGTGTCGACAAAGCTGTTGGGCGTGGTCTTGGCCCAGGTAAGCAGCTCTTCCCTGCCGATGCCCCAGGCCTCCATGGCGATCTCGCAGACCCGTACCTCGATGTCGTATTTGCCCATGGCGTCTTGCAGCATGAGCTGCGCCTTGGAGACCAGCTCCGCGTCGCCCTCTTCCATGTAGTCTTCCGGATGGCTCACCATGAGCGGCACGCAGCCGCTGTGAACGGTCAGTACAAATTTCGGCGTCTGCCCCAGCTTGGCGATATCCGCCGCCGTGCCGCCGATGAGCTTGATGCGTCCGGCGACGTAGCGCATGTCTCCGGAGGTGCAGTCAAAGACCGCCTTTTGGGTGACGGGATGGTTTTTTTCCGCAGCGTTCAGGGCCAAAACAGCCATCATGAGGATAAAAAGCGAGCGCATCGGCGACCTTTTATTGAAATGTCACCATATTCTAGCCAAATCGTATTAGGGTAAGTGTAAAATGAAGCACCCATATTATCCGAAGGATTCACCATGACGATTCGACATTTCGGTACGCTCAGTCTGCTCGCCACCCTGTTGGGCGCGGCAGAACTCCCCAATCTGGTCATGCCCCAAAACAATCTCAATTTTCGACAGATCGAGGGCTATGAAGATTATAAAGTTGTGGCCAGCCACTACCGTACGGATAAAAAAGAGATCCGTTACATCCTGGCCAACCCCATCGCCTACAAGGCCCTAAAAGAGAAGACCACCCCCATGCCCGAAGGCAGTGTCGTGGTCAAGATCGGCTGGAATGCCAAGCCCATGCCCAGCTATCCGGATGCCCTGGAAGCGGAAAATATCCAGCGCATCGAATACATGCTCAAGGACTCCAAGCGGTTTAACCAAAACGGCGACCACTGGGGTTACGCCCGTTTTGTCAAAAAGGGAGATCGCTACGAAACCTGGACGGGTGACACGGCGGAATGCGTGGCGTGCCACGCCATCGTCCCTCAAAACGACTACCTCTTCACGACCCTCCAGCCACTTCATTAAACCCTTACGAAGCGCCTCGGTCCTTTGAGGCGTGAATCATGTAAAAGAGTGCCGGAACAATGATCAGGGTCAGCAGCGTGGAGCTGACCATCCCGCCGATCATGGGGGCGGCAATGCGTTGCATCACCTCGCTGCCCACTCCGGAGCTCAGCATAATAGGAAACAGTCCCAACAGGGTCGAAAAGACCGTCATCAGCTTGGGTCGTACCCGTAGCACCGCCCCTTCGTATACCGCTGCGCGGATATTCTCTTTGGTGCGCACCGTCACCTTTTTCAGTGCCTCTTCGAGGTAGATAATCATGACGATCGCCGTTTCCGCCGCCACCCCGATCAGGGCCAAAAAGCCCACGATCACCGCTACGGAGAAGTTGTAATCGAGCCAATCCACATAGACGATACCGCCCAGCGCCGCAAAGGGCAGCGTCGCAAAGACCAAAACGGAGTTGGTCAGGTTGCCCAGGGCGAAGTAGATCAGTACAAAGGTGATCACCAGCGTGATGGGGATGATAAAGGCCAGACGCTTCATCGCCTTATCCAGATACTCGCTCTCCCCGGCCCACTCGATGTAATATCCGGGCGGCATGGTGACCGATTCGAGCAGTTTGGTGGCATCCTGCTTGTAAGTGTCGGAGGTGGTGCCCGTCTGCGGGGTGATGTAGATAAAGGTCACCTTCTTGCCCTTTTCCGACTTGAGAACGCTGGGGCTGTTTTCATGGTAGACACGGGCCAGCTGCTCCAGGGGAATATAGCCGTAGGGGGTTTTGATCCGGATGCGCTTGATGCGCTCCATATCGCGGCGGTCCTCCTTGGCGTAGCGCAAAGAAATGGGATAGCGTTCGATTCCGTCATAAAGGACGGAGACCGTGCCGCCCCCGATGGCCGCACCCACGTAGGCCATGACCGCCTCTTTGGTGATGCCGTACTGGGCAACTAACGTCTGGTTGACATCGATATTGATGAAGTAGCCCGCATTGGATTTATCCGCAAAGACGCTTTTGCTTCCTTCGTATCCAGAGAGGGTCGTTTCGATCTGCTTGGCGACGGCTTCCAGTGTTGCGCTGTCGTCGCCGTAGAGCTTGATCCCCAACGGTGTCCGGATGCCGGTGAGCAGCATATCGATGCGCCCACGGATCGGATAGGTCCAGGAGTTGACCAGTCCCATCACCTGAATCTTGCTCTCCATCTCCCGCAGGAGGCTCTCATAGGTGACCCCTTCGCGCCACTCGCCGGGGTCTTTAAAGGTGACGATGGTCTCGATCATGCTCAGAGGTGCCGGGTCGGTGGCCGTATCGGCGCGGCCTGCCTTGCCAAAGACCGTCTTGACCTCCGGAAAGTCCGCCAGAAGCTTGTCGGTCTTTTGGGTCAGCTCCTTGGCCTGATCGATCCCGATGCCATAGGGGGTGACGGGCATGTACATAAAGGTCTGCTCATTGGTCGGCGGCATGAACTCCCATTTTTGCTTGTTATAGAGCCATCCGCCGTAGACGACCGCCGCCACCGCCAGCACGATCAGCGCGACGCGCACCGCAATGGCGCCCTTTAAAATGGGGGTGTAGAGGAAGATAAAAAAGCGGTTGACCGGGTTGGCGTGCTCGTCCTTGATCTCACCCTTGATAAAGAGCAGCACCAATACAGGTACGAGCGTAATGGAGACGATGGCTCCGGAGAGCATGGCAAAGGTCTTGGTGAATGCCAGCGGGTGAAAGAGTGCCCCTTCCTGTCCGGAGAGGGCAAAGATGGGCAAAAAGGAGACGACGATCAGCATCAGGGCAAAAAAGATCGGCCGCCCCACCTGCTTGGAGGATTCGTAAATGATCTCAAACCGCTCGCGAAACGGCAGATTTCCCCTGCCCTGCAAATGTTTGTGGGCATTTTCGATCATGACGATACAGGCATCGACCATCGCCCCGATGGCGATGGCGATCCCGCCCAGGCTCATGATATTGGACTCCATGCCAAAGAGCTTCATGAGCAAGAAGGTGAGCAGAATAATGAGCGGCAGCACCACGATGACGATGAGTGAGCTTCTAAAGTGGAACAAAAAGAGCGCGATGACCGCCAAAACGATAACGTACTCCTCCGCCAGGGTGTGCTTGAGGGTGTCGATCGCCTTGTCGATCAGGTCGCTTCGGTCGTAGGCGGGCACCACCTCGACTCCTTCCATGGCAAGGCTGGCCAGCTTGGCCTTGACATCCTGGATGACGCGGTAGGCGTTCTCCCCATAGCGGGCAACGACGATCCCGCCCACCACTTCGCCCTGACCATTAAGATCGGCCATGCCGCGGCGGTAGGAGGGTACCAGATCAATCCGGGCCACATCGCCGATAGTAAGCGGGGTCTTGCCTTCGTTTTTCAGCACGATGGCTTCCAGTTCCTTGGCATTTTTGGCAAAGCCGTGGGCCTGGATGATCGTCTCAAAGCCGTTTTCCACCACGATGCGCCCGCCCGTGTCGCGGTTGTTGTTCTGCAGGGCTTTTTTGACATCGAGGGGCGTCAGGCCGTACTGCACCATGCGGGCTTCATCCAGGGTCACCTGATAGTTGCGCTCAAAGCCGCCGATGGTGGCGACCTCGCTCACGCCACTCACCCCAAGAAGGGCGTATTTGTAGTAGTACTCTTGCAAAGTGCGCAACTCGTCGAGGGTTTTGGTACTGGATTTAAGGGCGTATTCATAAACCCAGCCGATACCCGTGGCATCGGGCCCCAGTTTGACCATGGCGTCGGCGGGAAAGCCCTTCTGGGTCTGGGCGATGACCTCGGAGATACGGTCCCTGGCCCAGTACATGTCGACCTTGTCATCAAAAATCACATAGACCAGCGCATTTTCAAAGGAGGAGAAGGCGCGTACCGTCTTGGTGCCCGCCACGGCCATCAGCTCGCTGGTGAGCGGGTAGATGATCTGGTCTTCGATAATCTGCGGGGACTGCCCCTGCCACTTGACACTGACGATAATCTGGGGCGGTGTCAGGTCCGGAATGGCATCGAGCGGGGTGTTTTTGACCGCCCAGACCGATGCGCCGATGAGCAGCGCAAAGATGGTCAGGACAAGGAAGATGCTGTTGAGACTCTTTCGGATTATAAATTCAATCATGAGGCAGCCTTAATAGAGACCGTTGATCTGAGCGTCGCTGTCAAAGAGGAAGAGTGAGTTGTCCACCACCCGCTCGCCGGCTTCCAATCCGGAGAGCACCTCGTAGCGGCCGTCGTTCAGGCGTTTGAGACGGACCCACTTGGGCTCATACTCCCCTTCGTACTCGCCGGCGACAAAGACAAAGGTGTTTTCTCCTTTGGTGATTACCGCGGTCTGGGGAATGACCAGGGCCGTTCGTGCCGGTTTGGCCAGGGTCACCGTGGCAAACCGCCCCGGAAAGAGGGTGTGCTCCGGATTGTCGATCTCCATGCGGATCGTGACGGTGCGGCGTTTGGGGTCAATAGCGGGATAGATCTGGTCGAGTTTGGCGTGAATCGGTTTGTCTGCGCCGTCAAAGCGCACCATGGCCATCATCCCCTTGGTTAGAAAGCCCAGGTCCTTTTCATAGGCCTCGGCCTCCACCCAGATGCGGTCCAGATTGGTAATGGTATAGAGGCTCTGTCCGGCTTTGATGCCGCTTCCGGCCACGATGGACTTGGCCATCACATATCCGGAGGCGGGCGCCGAGACGGGAATATACTCCGTGACCTTTTTAGTACCGATGGCCTGCTTGATAACCGCCTCGTCCACGCCCAAAAGGCGCAGTTTGGTGACGATGCTATCCTTCAGCTCGATGCGGCCCGCTTTGAGGGAGTTGATCAGCTCGTTAAAGGCGAGATAGACCTCCGGAGCGTAGACGCTAAAGAGGGTCTGCCCCTTTTTGACCGCCACGAAACGCTCATCCACCGCCACGTCACCCACGAAGCCGCCGGTGCGCAGCACCACGTCATGCACGGCGCCTTCGTCGGCCACCGCTTCGCCATAGTACTCACGGGTGTCACTGATGGAAGCCTCTTTCACCTCCGCCAGGCGGACGTTAAAGAGCTGCTCGACGCTCAGTTCACCTGCGTAGAGGGTGAGGCTTAGTAAAAAAAGTAGTCCGTATCGCATTTACTCTTCTCCGGTCAGTTGGATTAGCCCGGCGTAACCCAGGCGGTATTTGTATTGCAGCTCGATCAGTTTCAGGCGGCTCTCCAAGAGTTTCGCCTGCACCTCATAGCGGCTTTTGAGCGGTGCCTGACGGGACTGCACCCGTGAATCCAGCCCATCCAAAATCGCCTGCTGGGCGCGGAGCACCTCGTTTTGAATCTTCTGCTGCTCTTTGAGGCTGGCAAGGGTCGCGTGCAGCGCCGTGACTTTGGCCGTCAGGTCGTCGATGAGGGACTCTTCTTCGGCCTTGGCGGCGGAAAACTCCTGCTTGGCCTTGGCCTCTTCCCCTTCGGCACGGCCGTAGAGGTTGTTAAGCGGCAGGCTAAAGCCCACGGCCAGGTAGTCGTCAAAAGCTTCGCGCTGGTAGTAGCCAAGCGAAACGCTAAGATCGGGAATCCGTGCGCTCTGAGCACTTAGCGCTCCCTGCTCCGCTGCCTCGGCTTTGCGTGCGGCAATCTGCACCATGGGCGCGGTTTTCAGGCGCTCTAAAAACCGTGCGAGCTCCGGAAGGGCCTCCGGAGCCAGATTGCCCTCGACGCTTACGACCGTCTCGCCGGCCATGAGTGCCGTCAGGGCCGCCTTAGCGGCGGTTTTGGCCGCCTTGGTCTCGCTCAGGCGCATTCGCACGCTCCCCTCTTTGACACGGGATTCGAGCGCCGCTTCGTAGTGGGTGGAGGATTCGGTGTTGTAGAGGGTATGGATACGTTCCAGCTCCTCAAAAACCTTGACGTATTCGTTTAATATGGCGCTCTCGTCACGGAGTTTGAGCCAGGTATAGGCGTTTTTACGCACCTCATAAGCCAGCTCCAGGCGGCGTTTTTCCAGAACGAACGCTTCCAAAGATGCCCTCGCCTCGCCCCGTTTCTCGGCATGGCCGAGACGGCGGGAGAGAGGAAATTTCTGGGAGAGCTGCAGGGACTGGGTCTGCATCGGTTCTCTGTCACGGGCGGCCGGGTCGGTCACCAGGATGTCATTAACCCCGAGACTTAGCACGGGGTCGGACAGCAGGCCTTGAAGTTTCGCATCCTCACGGGCGCTTTGCACTCTGGCATCGGCCAAGCGCAGGTCCGGATGGACCTGCAGGCTCTTTTGGATCAGTTCCGGAATGGTTTCCGCCTGGCAGGCCGCGAGCCATGCCAGCACCATGAGAATACGTTTCATGTTAGAAGATCAGGCTGCTTTTGAACTGCTGCTTTTTACCGTCCGGTGTATCGATAAACAGACGGATCTGCCAGGTTCCGGTCATGCTGAGTGCCAGGTCGGTTTTATAGACCCCGTTGCCCTCTTCGATGGCGGTATTGGTGCTCTCCATATAGGGCATGCCGGGCATTTCGGGCATGAAGACCTTGGCCTTGACCACGGCGCCGGTGACGGGCTTGCCGTCTTTTTGCAGGGTAATGGTGTAGTAGTTGTCTCCGGTGGTCATCGGCTTGTCGGAACTCATGGTCACCTGGATGGAGCCTGCCTTGCCTTTTTTGACGAAGGCGTCGGCATAGGCTGCGGAGGCCAGCAGCAGGGTGCTTGCAAGTAAGAGGAAAAGTCGTTTCATGGGTTACTCCTTGAAAATTTAACCCAGTTTAACGCCCCAATGTGCAACAGACGTGTAACAAGGAGCTGATTTTCAGTACCGACCAAGAGGGCTTTGCCTACAATTACACCCATAAAAAGGATTGC
>QKHD01000148.1 GCA_003250175.1 Helicobacteraceae bacterium | reverse complement strand
ATTGCGGGCAAGGCGATGGAGGAGGAGATTATCAAGTACCTCTACGCCGTCCATCGGCTCCGGATATCCCAGGAGGGGGCGGAGACGCTCAAGCTCATGCTCTCCCAGACGGGGCAGAGCCACGCCGAAGTCAACGCCAAAAACTACCGCTCCGGACGGTTGGAGCAGGTGCGTGTCTCTTTGGATGAAGTGCGCCGGGCGCTGATGCCGCCGGTGGAGAAGATCGGTAGCCTGGTGCACCGCTTTATCAGCGCCATGCCCCCGGCCTTTGCCCCCAGTATCCAAGACGGCGGTCTCTACCTTACCGGCGGCAGCGCCAGGCTGGGCGGGCTTTCGCAGATGATCGAGCGGGATTTCTCCCTGCGCACCACGGTGGCCAAGGAGCCGCTCTTTGACATCGCCCTGGGTGCGGGCCGCATCGTCGGCGACAGCAGACTGCGCGACGCTTTTATTCGCTAGGCGTTGCTTCCGTGGAGGCCTTGGCCTCCCGCTTCTCATAGTAAATCTCCAGGGCCTTGGCCCCTTCCAGTCCATAGAGAAAAATCATCCACGAAATATAGACCCACAAAAAGAAGATAATCAGCACGCTCAGCGAACCGTAGAGGGTGACGTAGGTGGTGTTGTGCAGAATGTAGTAGACAAAAAGGCTCTTGCCCATGTACCAGATGAGCGAGGCCAGTAGCGAGGTGATCAGCACCGGTTTAAGGGGCATGTCGCGGTTGGGGGCGACGGAGTAGTTGACCCCAAAGAGCAGCCAGACGATGCCAAAGGAGAGGAATCCGGAGGTGTCCGCCCCCTCGGCGCCCATCCAGACCAAGAGCCGCTGCACTTCGGCGGAGAGGGTGAGGGAGAAGACCAGCGCCAGGGGCGAGAGAATGACCAGAATGGTAAAGATCTTCAGTCCGCCCAGGATGTTGCGGATCTCCGTTCCGAAAATGCGGTTGACCACGAACTCGTAGTTGCGGAAAAAGAGCAGGGAGGTGATGAGGATGTAGCCAAGCCCCACCGTCCCCATGCCGCTGGAGTTGGTGAAAAACTGGGAGAGGTAGTCTTGAATCACGGCCCGGTGGGTGGGGATGAGCAGCTCAAAAATAAACTCCCGCATTCCGGAAAAAAGCTCGGCCAGCTCCGGAAAAAAGCCCGGAACGGAGAGGAGAATCAGCAGGGTGGGGGTGATGGAAAAAAGGGTAAAAAAGCTCAGCGCCGCGGCGTGGTAGGGGGTTTCGTCCTCTTTGAAAAACTGGATGATTCCCTGCAGACGCTTATGCATTGGCAAAGGCCTCGATCTTCTCTTCGATCTCCAAAAAGCGTTCGACCTTTTCCTCCAGCTCCACCCGTTTGGCATCGAGCGCTTCGGAGACCTTGGTAAGGCCCTTTTGCTGGTAGCACTCCGGATTAGCCAGGCAGGCTTCCAGCTCTTTGACGGCGGTTTCGAGGAGATCGATCTGCTCCGGAAGGGCGTCGTATTCGCGCTGGTCTTTGTAGCTGAGCTTGGTCTGTTTTTTTACCGTCTGCTGGGTGCTCTCCGGAGCGCTCTTCTCTTTTTCCAGCTGGGTTTCGAAGGCGGCGATTTCATTCAGGCTCTCTTCGATCTCCAGGTATTCGCTGTAGTTCTGGTAGCTCTCTTCGATGAGGCCGTCGCCTTTGAAGATGAGCAGTTTTTTGGCAATTTTGTCCACGAAGTAGCGGTCGTGGCTGACGAACATCAGCGCGCCGTCGAAGGTCTCGAGGAACTCTTCGAGGATATTAATGGTGGGAATATCCAGGTCGTTGGTCGGTTCGTCGAGAATCAGGCAGTCGACTTTTTTGGTAAAGAGCAGGGCCAGGGCAACACGGTTTTTCTCCCCGCCGCTGAGAATGCCGATCTTTTTATCCAGAAACTCCTTGGGGAAGAGCCACTGTTTGAGGTAGCCGTAGACGTGCATGTTGCTTCCTCGTACATCCACCCGGTCGCCGCCGTTGGGGCAGAAGGTTTCGATCAGGTCTTTGTTGTCGTCGAGCATCTCCCGGTGCTGGTCAAAGTAGCCGATGGAGAACTCGCCCTGCTTGATCTTGCCGGCGTCGGGTTTGAGGGTGCCCAGCATGATGCGCAGCAGCGTGGATTTCCCCGCGCCGTTTTTCCCCACGATGGCGA
>QKHD01000003.1 GCA_003250175.1 Helicobacteraceae bacterium | reverse complement strand
AGATCATCTTGGGCTTTTTGCTCAAAAATAAAAACCGCGTGATGGATTACGAAACCATCGAAGATTATATCTGGGCCGGCGACACCATGTCCAAGGGCTCACTAAAAACCCTCATCTACAAACTCCGCAAGAAACTCGACTCCGACGAAGTCATTCTCAACCACAAAGGGATCGGTTACGAGATCAAAATCTGACCGATCCGTCAAAAATTACAAAAAATTTCACAAAAAAGTCATTTTTTTTACAAAATCACCAAAAGGGTGACTTTCCGTTGACTGGGCAGGGTTAAGATACTTATGTTGTATTTGAGCGGGATGTCCGACCCGTTGTGTTCTTTAACATCGTGCAGATGTCTATGTTTGAGATTGATTCTATTTCCTTTTGTTATAAGCCTTGCAACAAAAACGATATCGAACAAGACGGCCTGACAACCTCTGATGAAGAGCCTTGAAATATCATCGGAGAGAAAAACCTGCACCTGTTGAACCAAAGTTGCCCGAGGCGGATGAGCCTGACGCGAAGCGATGACGTAATCCCATCGTTAGCGACCGCCAGGGGACTTTTCAAATACCAATATAGACTTTTTCATAAAGATGCCGACACTATCCGCTACTCCTTAATTCCGTGTCGGCACTCTTTCTTCATTCCTTCAAGAACGATTCATGCAACTCCTTCTTTTGTTCACTCCGGCAACAGTATCTGCGGCCTACCTCCATATGAGTACCGTTATCCCGGAATGACAAAAATGAAGGAGTTTCTTCCATGACACAAGAGCACTATCTGGCTCTCTTTGATCAATACGGCCTTGCGGATTCCAAGATCTACCTGATCGACACGAGTGAGAATCCCGATGACGTCTACAATCTCTTTGATGCCGTGTGCGATGCCATAACGGAACCGACTCCCTATAACCGCCTCTTTCCCCAAGAGTTTGTCAACACCATGGTTTTGTATCGTGCGGGTGACCCCCGGGCTGTCGGGCACTTCGACCATGTGGATCACCGTGCTTTCTACCTGAGCGATCTGTACGATTACATTATGCTCCACGCCAAAGGAGCGCGTAAAGTAACAACCTGATACCATTACGGAAAAACCGATAAAGCGACAAGAATGCTTGACTCACGACGGCAGATCCGTAAACTGATCGATTTTAATTTCAATCACTCCTCCGCCCAGGCGCTGGGAAAGTTCGCACTCTCCTTTCTGCTTGCCTGGATCGGGGCATTTATTCCGGAGTACACCGGCCTCTCTCCTGCCGGTGTCTCCACCCTCTTTATTCTTCTGTTTGCCGCCTTTTTATGGGTGAGCGAAGCGATCCCCGCCTTTTCCGTTTCTCTCCTGGTTATAGCCCTTGAAATCATCCTGCTGGGGTTTCCCGGATTTGATTTTTCCACCGGAAGCAAAGCGTGGGAGAGCTACCTCAAGCCCTGGTCCAGCCCTCTGGTGTTTCTCTTTTTTGCGGGCTTTGTCATGGCGGCGGCGGCGTCCAAAACCAAACTGGACCTCTGGCTGGCCAAACGGATTCTCTTTTTTGTCGGAGAACGCCCCAAAAATGTCATGACCGGTCTGGTGGCCATTACCTTTTTGCTCTCCATGTTTGTCTCCAATACGGCCACAACGGCCATGATGATGGCGATTTTAACCCCGATCCTGGCCGGTATGCGTCGGGACAACCCCATGCAGACCGGCATTTTGCTGGCAGTGACGGCGGCGGCCAACATCGGCGGCATGGGTACCATTATCGGTACACCGCCCAATGCCATTGCCGTGGGGATTTTGGGGGCAGGGGCACCCAGCTTTGTGGGTTGGATCGTGCTGGCCCTGCCACCGGCTGTTTTTCTGATTGTGCTGGTGCGGTGGATTCTGCTTTATCTTTATCCCTCCAACGAAGCAACCATTGATATCGGCGCCTTAAAAGAGGTGGAGCACTACGATGATTCCACCAAAAACTTCACCCCGATCCCCAGTATGCCCAGCTGGAAAAAAAGTGTCGTTGCCCTGACCTTTATCGCTACCATCGCCCTCTGGTTGACAGGGCCTGTGCACCACATCCCAACTACAGTAGTATCGATGCTGCCGGTGGTGGTCTTTACCATTTTCGGTATCCTGGATTCGGACGACATGCGAACCCTGCG
>QKHD01000046.1 GCA_003250175.1 Helicobacteraceae bacterium | reverse complement strand
AGATGAGTTTGAACGCGAACACACCAGCATCTACGGTGACATGCTGCTTTCCGGTAAAAAGGGCGGTCTGGTTGATTTCGGCCTGGGCTTCCGGGCATAGTATTTTGATCTCGACTACTCCAACGTCGACAGCTTTATCTGTTTTCCTCTGCGCGGTAAAATCTACTTCAACCTGCCGGTCAAAGCGGTAAAAACCGTTCTTTCCGCCGAATTTGCCTACGCTCCGGAAGTGCTGGTTTTCAGCAGCGATGTGGAAAGCACCAGCGAAATCCGTTTTGAACTGAACTTCGAAGTCATGGAAAACGGCTTTGCCTATTTTGGTTTCCGTGATATCGAAGTCACTCCCGATGGCGGCGGCAACAACGTTGAACTCAACGATCAAGCCAGCTTCATCGGTCTTAAAATCGAATTCTAATCCCCACGAATCGGTGAAGATTACTTCTTCATCGATTCGATAAACGCCTCGTAAATCGTCTCCAGCTCTTTGTCTTTTTCCAGAAAATCCGTATCTCCGGAGATCATCGCCTCTTCCAGAATTTTAAAACGTTTCAACAGATAGCCGAAAAGCTCCCGGTCGATATCGGGGAGTTTGTTGTGGCTCATCGGCGATTTGATGGAGCCCTTGGTGATGTTACGCGCCGGAATCCCCACGGCGGTGGTATCGTCCGGAACGTTTTTAATGACGACGGAGTTGGCACCGATTTTCGCGTTTTCCCCCACGATGATATTCCCCAGAACCTTCGCCCCGGCACCGATAACGGCCCCGTTTTTAATGGTAGGGTGGCGTTTTTCCTTGGTCAGCTCCACCCCGCCCAGGGTGACGCCCTGGTAGATGGTGACGTCGTCCAGGATTTCGGCGGTTTCACCGATGACCACGCCAAAGGCGTGGTCAATAAAGAGGCGGCGTCCGATGGTGGCGGCGGGGTGAATGTCGACGTTGCAGGTGATGGCGCCGATGGCGGAGATAAAGCGTCCGAGGCGTTTGAAGTTTTTGCAGTAGAGGGCGTGGGCAAGGCGGTGCCAGACCACCGCCCAGACGCCCGGATAGTTGAAGATCACTTCCAGGCGGCTGCTGATGGCGGGGTCCCGCTGGTAGGGTACGGAAAAATCCTCGCGGATCAAGGAAAATAGGCTCATCATCACTCTCTTTTAGCGGGTCTTGAGGTACCCGTTTTCACTCAGGTAGATATAGAGTTCGCCGAGCACTTTTTTCTTCTCCCCATCGTCGATCAGGCGGCTGTTCTCAATATTGTTTTTGAGGCGGTTCTGCATGTCGGTGATATCGTAGTCGATGTCGTCGAGGGTGTCGATGAGGTTTTTGGACGGGATCAGGTCCTCAATCACAAAACCGTCGTCACTGATCAGAATCGTCGCTTCCGTCGGGTGGGAGAAGAGGTTGTGGTTCATTCCCAGAACCTCCTGGTAGGCCCCCACTAAAAAGAGGGCCACGAAGTACTCCTCTTCATCCAGGTCGATGTCGTGCAAAAAGAGCGGCGTGCTCTGATCAAAGGGAATTTCCCCGTCACTGTCGCAGGTGATATCCCACAGCGTCGCCGCACGGGTCGGCTGAATATCAAGCCGATCAATAGGCATGATGGGGAAGGTCTGCCCCAGACCCCAGAAATCCGGAAGGCTCTGGAACATGGAGAAGTTCACCAGGTAGCGTTCCTGAATCTGCTCCAGCAGATCGCGGCGCTCCGGAATGTTGGTGTTTTTCATTCCCATGGATTTTTTGATAATCAGGTGGACCAGAATCTCCGCGTTGGAGCGGTCTTCGAGATCAATATAACCCAGATCGAACAAAGTCAGCAGGGATTCGAGGTGGTCCAGGGCGTCGTGCAGGTATTCGGCTGCGTTGCGGGAGTTGATGCTCTTATAGAGGTCATGCAGCTCCACCAAAAGCGGCGGATTGTCTTTCTTTTTCAGGCGCAAAGACTTGGGCGAATACTCTTCGGAGAAGAGTTCCAGCACCGGAGCGACCAGCACGGCGTGGCTGGCAGCGATAAAGCGTCCCGATTCGGTGAAGATGTCCGGCTCTTTTACTTCCTTGTCCTGGGCGATGGTTTTGAGGTTGTAGACGATGTCGTTGGCAAACTCGGCCAGGGAGTAGTTTTTATTGAGCGTCTCTTTATGCTGGGCGTATTCGATGGCCAGACCGCCGCCAA
>QKHD01000209.1 GCA_003250175.1 Helicobacteraceae bacterium | reverse complement strand
ACCGTTCATGGCACCAACGCGCATTTCATCGAGGATAGCCTGGAACTCTTTTTTGTCTTTGACGACACCGTTATACGCGCGGCTGACATCTTCATCGCTGAAGTATTTGTCGAACTCTTTATCCATATCGCCCATCATGAATTCGCCGAGGAATCCGGAGCCGAATCGTGGTGCATATTTGCCGCTGAAGCCTGCAAGAACGCCCAGACCGGAGAGGGAGAATTCGTTTTCTGTGTTCAGACCGCCGCGGCTGCCGTAGCGTCCGCCCAGACCGCACAGGGATGCGATGTTCCAGATGTTGAGGATACCGTTGTGGTATTTGTTAAGGGCGAAACCGGTGGTGATCGTTACGCGGTTGTTTTTAGGCGTGGTGATCTCGTCGGCCAGCATCTTGATGATGGCAGGGCTGACGTTGGTGGTTTCATAGAAGGATTTACCGGTGGAGCTTTTATAGGTCTCCGGATCGAACTTGGCCGCTTCGGCTTTAAGCAATTCGAATACGGTAGTAACCTCTACCTCTTCTTCGTGACCGTCATGGCCGTGTACTTTTACTTTGAACGTACCTTCCAGTGCCGGATCGATATCATAATCGACATCTTTCAGACGGATACCGGTGTGTTCTTTGTTGCCTTCGCAGCCGGGAGCCAGTGCGATGGAGTTGGTTTTGGTGTTCCAGAAATAGAACTGCTCTTCCCACTCGTGGTGGTGCTCATCGTGACCTTTGAGGTCGGTAGTGCGCAGGAATTTCTTCGTATCTTTACGGACCAGGAAAGGCAGGTCGGTATAGTTTTTAACGGAGTTTTTCGCGTATTTTTTGTTTTTGAAAATATCGCTCATGATCGCCATGGCAACGATATTGTCCGTTCCGGAGATGATCGGTACCCAGACGTCGGCGTGACGTGCGGAGGCGTTGAATTCGGGAGTGATTACGATAACTTTGGCACCGTTGTATTTACCTTCCCAAACAAAGTGGGCATCAGGGATACGGGTGTTGTCCGGGTTGTTACCCCAGAGAATGACGGTATCGGCAGTGTATTGGAAGTCCCAAGTACAGCCAAGGTTACCCTCGCCGTAAGCTACGGATGCTCCGGAGAACATGTCGCCCAGGTAGGAGGAAGGATAGATACGAACCGCACCGATTTGTGTAGAGAATCGCAGAGGACCACCACGGCGACCTTCGGTAAGAAGACCGGTACCGGCGTGAACCATCAGTTTATCAAGGCCGCGCTCCGGATCGGTAACACAGTTGAAGATGTTTTCAGCGATTTCCATACCCGCTTCGTCCCAGCTGATACGTTTCCATTTACCTTCACCGCGTGCACCGACACGCTTCATTGGGTAGAGGATACGATCTTTTTCATACATAACCTGGGAGTGCTGTACCCCTTTGTTACATCCGCGTGGGTTGAAGTCAGGGATTTTCGGGTTGACGATCGGGTAGCGTGCGGATTGGTTCTCGCGTGTTACCACACCGTTGTGTGACCAGATTTCCCAGGCACAGTTACCCTGGCAGTTAACACAGTGGTAAGCAAAGCCGTGTTCTTCTTTTTTACCGTAGGTGTAGCCGAATTCGCTTCGGTACATCTCTTCAGTATAGTTGGTATTCGGGTAGTCGTTTTTGCCGTTTTCGACTTTCATGACGCCCGTTTTCCCGAAAAGCGCGCCCTGGCTGGCAACCAGTGCCGCACCCAGACCGGATACTTTCAGGAAATCACGTCGGGTTTCAAATGTTTTGTTTTCCATTTAAGATTTCCTTTCCCTTATTTTCGGATGGGCATATTTTGGTCATTGCCCCACTCGTCCCAGCTACCGGTATAAACTTTTACGTTTTTATAGCCAAGCAATTCCAGAACAGTAAAGAAGTAAGAACCGCGTCCGGCCCCTACGTGGCAGTAGGTGTAGATGGTTTTATCTTTGGTAATACCCATCTTGTTCAGTTTTTCCTGGACTTTGCTCAGATCATCCGGGAAAGAGAGTTTGTTATCAAAGTCGGTTACTTGTTTCCATTCGATAAAAGAGGCACCGGGGACGTGTCCGCCACGCGCAACGTTGTCCAGTTTGCGCTCACCGATAATTTCATTCATGGCACGGGAATCGATAATAACGTAATTAGATTTTTCCTTACTACCTTTTTTCTCGATAGTACTTACGATTTTATTGGATGCGTCCAGCATCTGATACTTGTCGGCGATAATGTCGTAGTTAACTTTTTTGGGGTCAATATGATAGTGCTTGGCTTTACGGGGCTTTTCAGCACCCTTTTCCAGCTTTACACCCTCTTTTTCCATGGCTGCACGACCGCCATTGAGGATTTTGACATTTTTGTGTCCGTAAACTTTAAAAAAGTGGTATACGCCGGTTGCGTTAGGACCACGGAAGTCGTCATAGGCGATAACAAGAGTATTGTTGTCAATGCCCTTTTCACCGATGTGATGTTCCGCTTCTTCGATGCATTGGTACAGAGGTGTACAGTGCATATGACCGGTAATATCAGAGTGGTGGAGGTGGTGGGCACCCATTACGACAGATCCCGGGATGTGACCGGTTGGAAAACTGTCTTCACTGTCACCGCTGACAAAGACTACATTTGGATATTTACTTGGGTTATCCAAATACTTTTTTGCTTCCTTGGCTGAAATCAAGATGTCGCTCTTCGCTGCAAAAAGAGCTGTCGAAATCAGCAGGGAAGCACCCATAAGTGCTAATAACTTCTTCATTAGAAGCCTCCCTTAAATTTCTATTGATGCAATAGAAGATTGCACAATCGGCAACGATTATAGTGGGACATTTCTTAGAAAGCAAAGTTTTTTTCATTAAAAAGTGATGAATTTTAGAGGCATGTGTAGGGGGCGTTACATTATTAAACAGCTTTAATTTACTATATGATACCATCCTTCCTAATTAGGACAAAATTTATCCAAAATCAAAGGTACGTGTGATTATGACTACAACCAACGAAACTTTTTCCGGAACGAAAGAAGAGGCGGCCGAGCTGCTGGAACTTCCGGAGACCGGGCTGGATATGATCTATGCCATTTTAAAAAAATTTCCCAAAGATCCGGAGATCGAGTCCAATGCCGCCATGGCACTCTCCCTCCGGACGTCCGTGTATGACCGCACCAAGGGTTCCCACCCCAAGATGGCCGAAATGCTGGAAATTCTCTCCCAAAGTGATGATATGCAGTCCCGCTGGGCCGTGGCCAAAAACCCCCAGACTCCGGAGAGCGTGATTATCAAGCTGGCAAAGGACCCGATTAACCTGGTCCGCGCTCTGGTAGCCAACAACCCGATCACCCCCGCAGCTATCTTGAATGATCTGTTTAATGATGAAAAAATTGTCCGCGACGGCCTGACGGGCAACCCCTCAACACCCCAGAAGCTTTTAAAACTCTTTGTCAATGAAAATGATAGAATGGCACGACTCAGAGTCGCCGACAACCCCGGAACGGGTCGGGATATCCTCGAACTGCTGGCTTTGGACAGTGACAAGGATGTCAGTACCGCGGCGACCAAACGACTCGAAGCAATGGAGAACGACGCATGAAAAAAGGCAATAAAAAACACCATATTGACGTCCCCGTCGATGTCTACTCCCTGGAGAAACACCTCTACTCCCTGATGTTCAGCGGGCTCTATGTGAGCAATGTGGATATTCGAAACATCATGAAAAAAATGGGCTACGAAGCGGCCCTCGATGCCCGGGAAAATCTTTTTGAACTTCTCTTCAGTGAAGCAGCCAAAGAGGGGCGGAAAAAAGAGGCCTACGGTTATCTGGGCGATCTGGTCGAAAGCCGGATGAAACGCTACAAAACCTACGAAAAACTCTACCCCAAGGCGGCCAACGCCACCCACGTCTGGCTGACAAAATCCCAGCGCACCCTAGACCGTATCCACAGCGAAATGGAGCAGATGGATGCCTAAGGTCGACCTGCGCGCCGCCATCGGGGCGATCAAGTACCCCAAGCTGGAAAAGAGCCTGGACGAGCTGAAGATTGTCGAGAAGTTTATCGTGGAGAACAACACCCTCAAGGTTGAGCTGACCATGCAAAATCCGGAGGCCTTTGCCCAGGTGGAAAAAGAGATTCACCGCCTCTGCGACAAGGAGTTTAAGGAGGTGATCGTTTCCCAAGATCTTTCCAAAAAGAAAGATATGAACCACGGCCACACCCATAATCCTAACAACCGTGCCCCCTACGCCAAAAAAGTCATCGCCGTTACCAGCGGCAAGGGCGGCGTGGGCAAGAGTACCACGGCGGTCAATCTCGCCATCAGCTTTGCCCAGAAGGGTTTTAAGGTCGGGCTCTTGGATGCGGACGTCTACGGTCCGGATGTGCCGCGCATGTTGGGTCTTGATATGGAGAAGATGAAGTGGAACGACCAGGATAAAATCATTCCGGGTGAAAACTTCGGCATCAAGGCGATCTCCGTCGGCATGACGACCCCGCGCCGCGATACACCGCTGGTCTGGCGAAGTTCCGTCGCGGTCTCGGCGCTGATCCAGTTTTTGGAAGATGTCGCCTGGGGCGAGCTTGATTTTCTCTTTATCGACATGCCGCCGGGAACGGGCGACGTACAACTGACCATGGCCCAAGAGCTGCCCATCGCGGCCGCCGTCATCGTGGCCACGCCGCAGGTGGTCGCCAATGACGATGTCAGCCGTGCCATCATGATGTTTAAGGATATCAACGTGCCCATCGGCGGTCTGGTGGAGAACATGAGCTATTTCATCGCTCCGGATACGGGCAACCGCTACGATATTTTCGGAACCGACGGCGGGAAAAACACGGCGGTCAAATACGACATCCCTTTCCTGGGTTCCATCCCGATCGATATGGAAATCCGCCACCTCTCCGACATCGGCGAGCCGCCGGTGGCACGGGGGAGTGACGAGCATAAAAAAGCCTATGCGACAATTCGTGACGGCCTTTTGGATGCCATGGCCCAAGGCTAAACCGCCGGATGCTTTGGAGGTTTGCTCCGGAGCATCATTTTTTTATTGCAATTTAAATTTTTTTTTGTATAATTCCAGTTCTTAAAACATTGTGCGCTCTTAGCTCAGTTGGATAGAGCACTTGATTGCGGTTCAAGAGGTCATACGTTCGAGTCGTATAGAGCGCGCCACTCTTTTTTAACTCCCTGAATTTCCCCATATTTTTTTGATGACCAAACGAAGACTTGAGATTTTTCCCGTAAGATGATACACTGAAGTTTTTCCTAAAAGGAGAGCCTATGGAACCGATTTCCAACGCATCGCTTCGCATGGATGTCAATATTGATGCCATGAACAAAGCCAAAGAGGTGCAGCAAAACGCCATTATGCCCCTGCTTGAATCTAACATGCAGCAGCAGGCCACGCTTGCCCAAGACCAGCAGGTCAGCCAGACCGTCGCCCAGAGCCTTGGTATGGGGATCAGTCTGGATATCAAAGCCTGATTATCGGCTTATTTGCTCCACGGTGTCGATGTAGACATCTGTGGCACTCTTGCCGGCGCAGCCGGCAACCATCCACAAGATGGCACCCACCCAAATCAGGGATACAATCCGCTTCATGTTACAATCTCCTCACTTGTTCATTTCAGGTTTGTAATGTTCATCCTACCTGAGAAAACTCTGATGATAGGTTAAACTAATGAAAAAAATCCTTCTTTTTTTATTCACGGTACTTCTTGTGACAGCATCCAACAATCCGGATGAAAAGGATCTGCAGCGTGCGGTGAGCGACGTCAAGGAGCCCATGTACACGCCGCTGCTCGAACGCTACTTTCTGGATAACATTCAAGCCCTCAACAGCCGTATCGAAAGCCTCCGGGCCGAGTTGCACGAAAAGGTGGCCGACAAGGAGCTTACCGTGGCCAACAAAGCGATGGATTATGCCACGTCGACGGTAGGAAATATGTTTTATATCGTGGCGGCGGCTACGTCGATTCTGGTGCTTCTTGGGTGGAGCTCGCTCAAGGATCTTAGGGAAAAAATCCAGGAGCAGGTCAATGAGCAGATCAATGCCCTGATTAAGAAAAACGAAGAGAAAATTACGGCCCTGGAAAAAAACCTTTCCGAACGCTCCAACCAAGTCTTAAAAAACCAGGAGGCCATTGCAAGGACCAACTCGATCCACTCGCTCTGGATGAGGGCCGGCTTGGAATCTAACCCACAGATCAAGATGGAAATCTACGATCAGATTTTGAAGCTGAAAGACAACAAAGACGCCGAAGCCCTCTCCTACAAGGCTGAAGCCGCACTGGATCTGGAAGAGGCCAACTGGGCGCTGAACCTGGCCAACGAAGCCCTGGCCGTCGATGCGGAATATCCCAATGCCTATTATCAGCGGGCCTGTGCCTACCTGGCCCTGGGTTATACGGAAAATGCCGTGGAGGATATTCGGCAGGCGCTGGAATTTAACGAACACTACATCGATGATATTCTGGTCGACCGCTCCCTTGACCCGCTTCGGGATAATGAGCAGGTTAAATTACTGATTAGACGGTATCAGACGGTTCCGGAGGAAGAGAGCTAGAATTTTGTCTGGCAATGGACATTATTTTTCATTATAATAGAACAAAAAGCAGGTGAGGGACTATGAGGAGCTTTTCGCGCATCGCCACGATCAACACGCTGGTTGCCATTGTCTTCATCATGGGATTTTTCCTCTATTTTCTTATCTATGTTCCCTATCAGGATTTTGAAGAGCGTAAACAGACCTACCGTGAGGATTTCGTTCAAAAGCATAAGGTGATCATCGAGCGAGAAATCGACGGGATCATGGTCTTGATCGAGTTCGAGCATGAACAGGCATCGCAGCGTCTTCGAGACTCCCTGAGCGAGCGTATCGGCCATATAAAAAACATGGTTCAGCTGCTTGGTCCTAAAAATAAATTGAGTGAAACCCTTCTACAGCGGGTGATGGAAGGTATGATCGCGAAGGATGAGGGCGAAGACTACTTCATCGTTAATACAGAAAATGGTCAGGTGAGTGCTCCGCAGACGCGTGGAAAACGGGGTGAATCGGTTCGCCGTTATATGACACGACGTGCCCTCTCCCTTTCCAAACGTCATAAAGATGGGTATTTCTCCTACTCCCTTCCGGATGAGCACACAATTATTGCCTATGCAGCGGTTATTGAGGGCACACCCTATGTCATCGGGCTGGGTTACGATATGGAAGAGACCACCCGGAAAACCCAAGAGAGAATCCTGGAAAAAATCCGTAAAACCCGTTTTGGGCAGGGTGATCAGGGGTATTTTTGGATTGCCAACTATGACTACACCATGCTGATGCACCCGGTCAATACGGAGCTTGAGCACCAAAACGTAGGTAAAATCAAAAGTGAGGACGGTGTCTATATTTTGCAGGAGGCCGCCAAGGCCAAGCAGGAGGGAAGTGTCCAGTTTGAATATATCTGGACCATGCCCGACCATAACGGCAGCGGACTGAAAAGTGCCTACGTCCGGAGCTTTGATGCATGGGACTGGCTCATCGGAACCGGGTTTTATCATAAAGATCTGGAGCTGATGATTTCCAGGGAAGAAAGGGAGCTCGAAGCAGCTGTAAGACAGCGCCTGATCAACGGCGGCGCAGCGCTGGTCTTGCTCTTTTTGCTGCTGGGTCTGAACAATCTTTATGCCGTACGGTATGCAGTGGGATTGGAAAACCGCATTGACGAGCAACTCAATTTTCTTGAGCAGTACAAAACGGCACTGGATGAGAGCTCCTACGTTTCCAAGGGCGATCTGGATGGTAACATTACCTATGTCAATGATGCCCTGTGTGACATTACGGGATATAGCCGTGCGGAGCTCATGGGTCAACCCCATAACATTCTTCGCAATCCGGAGACTCCGGCGGAAGTCTTCAGAACGATGTGGGCGAAGATCAAGCAGGGGAATATCTGGCAGGGAATGCTCAAAAACCGGACCAAGGACGGACGGCAGTTTTACTCCAATGTAACGGTCATGCCGATCAAATCCGCCGATGGAGAGATAATCGAGTACATTGCCACCCGTCAGGATGTCACCGAATTGATGGAGAAAAAAGAGGAGCTGAGACGTCTTTACTATACCGATGCTCTGACCGGATACGGCAACCGCTACCGGCTGATCGAGGATATGTCCCACGCAAATCATGCGGCGGTGGCTATTTTGGATATCGATGCCTTTAAGCAGATCAATGACTTTTACGGTTACACCGTGGGCGATGAGGTCATCATGGAGTTTGGCGCACGGCTAAAAGGGGTCATCGGGGAAGAGGGGATTCACCTCTATCGTCTGCATGCGGATCAGTATGCTATTTTGTGCCGAGAGGGCGGTGATGTCAAGGCCTATGAAGAGCGCATCCGGAAAATCCTGC
>QKHD01000265.1 GCA_003250175.1 Helicobacteraceae bacterium | reverse complement strand
CGCCGCCCAGGTCGAATACGAGGATTTTTTCATTCTCTTTTTTATCGATCCCGTAGGCCAGTGACGCCGCGGTCGGTTCGTTGATGATACGCAGAACGTTCAGGCCCGCGATCACGCCCGCCTCTTTGGTCGCTTTACGCTGGGCGTCGTTGAAGTATGCCGGTACGGTGATAACCGCGTCGGTAACGGTCTGGCCCAGGTAGCTTTCCGCGTCTTCTTTGAGTTTCATCAGAACTTTTGCGGAGACCTCCTGCGGGGTGTAGGTTTTGCCTTCGATTTCGATGGCGCAGGCGCCGTTGTTGTCCACGATGGTGTAAGGGAGCTTGCCTTTGGCTTCCTTGGCTTTCTCTTCGCTGCTCATCAGACCCATGATCCGCTTGATGGAGAAGATGGTTTTTTTCGGGTTGGTGATCGCCTGACGTTTGGCGGTATCACCGACCAAAACCTCACCCTTGTCGGTGTAGGCTACGATGGATGGGGTGGTGTTTTTACCCTCTTTATTGGCGATGACCTTTGCTTCGCCCGCTTCGTAAACCGCCATACAAGAGTTGGTGGTTCCAAGGTCGATTCCGATTACTTTGCTCATGGTATTCTCCTTAATTTATTGTAGTTATTTTTTATTGATACTGACCAGTGACGGTCGCAGGATACGTTCTTTAAATTTGTATCCCTTCTGTAATACCTGCACCACGGCGTTGTCGTCGTGTTCGTCCAGGCTGACCTGCATGACCGCCTCGTGGAAGTTGGGATCAAACCCTTCGTCGTGGGCGACGGCGGCAATGTCGTGTTTGCCGAAAACGTCCTGGAGGTTGTTCAGGGTAAGCCCAATCCCTTCGCGGACCTTTTCAAACTGCTCTTTGTCTTCGATAAGCAGGGCCATCTCCAGCGCGTCGATTACCGGGAGCAGGTCCTTGGCAAACTTTTCGCTGGCGTAGTCGATGGCGGTGTATTTCTCTTTTTCCAGACGTTTTTTGATGTTCTCGAAATCGGCGTAGGCCCGCAGGTACTTGTCCTCCGCCTCTTTCAGTTTCGCTTCGCATGCGCTGAGCGGATCGGTCGCCTCTGCCGTCTCCGGAGCTGCTTGTGTCTCCACCGCCTCAGCCGCTGTCTCTTCCTGATTTAGTGCTTCGTTATTTTCACTCAAAGCGATGAACCTCCCTGTATCAAAGTTAAAAATTTTCTAAAATCCCTGGATGCCTCGCCCAGATAGGTCAGGGTGTAATCCTGCCCGTCCAGTCGGCAATACTGTTTTCCCGCGATACATCCGGAGGGGACGGACGCATCGGCGACCACGCTTTGCCGCAGCCGGTAGACCGCCCGGCCGTTGTAGTAGTCGTCGAAATGCGTCTCGCCCCACGCCGGATGGCGGTCAGCCAGTTCAATGAGCGCTTGGGGATTGAAGCGCTCAAAGCTATGGACCCTGACAAACTCCTGCAGGCTGCGAACCACCTCGGTAATTCCCATCTGTGCAGCGACCTTGATCAGATCATGCATGTCCAGACCTTTGAACTCTCCCAAGAACCGTTCCACCGCTTTGTTATGCGGCACCAGCACCGCACCCTTTTCAAAGTGCAGTACCAGATGTCTGCCGGCCAGGCCGATCTCCTGAAGGTGATCGGGCCGGTCGCTGTGCAGCATCACATACAAGCCGAAATGTCTGGCCACCTGGCCGAGAAGCTCCCGGCTCCGGATGGGCAGCACATGCTGCTGATAGCGGCTGAGTTCCTGTATCCAGAAGGCAATCAGAGCATCCTGAGTGGGAATCCGCCCGCTGCTGGAGTGAAGCTGCTCGAGCATACCGTCCACAACCAGCCGCTGGAAATAGTTCCGGATAGTGGCGGAGGAGACGTTGAGCGCGTAATCCTTCTGCAGCTGGGCCGACCCGATGGGGGTGGCGTCGCTGATATAATGGATCACAACACTGCGTAAAATCTCGTTTTTCATATCCATCGGCGTTTCACTTTAGCACTCTTAGATCTCAATTGCTAAAGTTATTCTACAACTTTAGTCCTTTAGTGTCAAGTCTAAAATATTTTACATTTTTATATATTTTTTCATTCGATATGCAGAAAAATGCTACGTATGTGCTATATTGATAGCTTACAATTTCCTTAATGTTGCCGCTACACCATATGGGAGAAAAGCTCAATGATTAACAAGTTGTCCCTGCGAAC
>QKHD01000070.1 GCA_003250175.1 Helicobacteraceae bacterium | reverse complement strand
GTCGTTGGTACACCAGTTGACCAGGTAGTTGCCGCGGACAATCAACCCTTTTTCGTAGAGCTCCTTAAAGGATTTGCGTACGGCGGATTTGAGACCGTCGTCCATGGTAAAACGGTGACGGGACCAATCCGGAGAGATGCCCAGTTTTTTTTGCTGGTGAACAATGGTGCTGCCGCTGTGTTCTTTCCAGGCCCAGACGTGTTCCAGAAATTTTTCCCGACCCAGATCCTCTTTTTTGATGCCTTTGGCCAGCAGCTGTTTTTCCACAACATTTTGGGTGGCAATACCTGCGTGATCGACTCCCGGCTGCCAAAGGGTCTCAAACCCGTCCATACGTTTGTAACGGACCATAATATCCGGAAGGGTATAGGTGAGCGCGTGCCCAATATGGAGGCTGCCGGTGACGTTGGGCGGCGGCATCATAATACTGAAACGTTTTCCGGGTTTTTGGATGGATTTGTTTCCGTCCAGGCCGAAATACCCTCGATCTTCCCAGATTTTATAGATTGCCTCTTCTTCTGTGGCGCTAATATACAGCTGCTTTTCGCTCATCAAAAAATACCTTGAAGTTTTTTGCGTATTTTAGCAAAGGAGGGGTTAAATGGCGACCATCGGATGGAGGGGTGGTGTGCAGGGCTGAGTTAGGCTATAATGCACAACGAAAAACACCATTTCAGGACCGACAATGCCACGAAGCGAAACGATTAAAGCCGCTGTCATTCAGCGCGAACTCTCCACCGATATAGCCGCCAACAAGGCTAAAATGACCGCTGCAATCAAAGAGGCCGCAGCAAACGGTGCCAAGCTGGTCGTACTGCAGGAACTGCACAATACGGTCTATTTCTGTTATGAAGAAAACGTCAGCTTTTTTGATCTGGCGGAATCCATTCCGGGGCCCTCTACCGAGTCATTCGGGGCGCTGGCCAAAGAGCTGGGAATTGTGCTGGTCATATCCTTGTTTGAAAAGCGGGCGCCGGGGCTTTACCACAATACGGCCGTTGTGCTTGAATCCGACGGTTCCATCGCCGGTGTCTACCGCAAGATGCATATTCCGGATGACCCCGGTTTTTATGAGAAGTTTTACTTTACTCCGGGAGACCTGGGCTTTAAGGCGATCGATACGAGTGTCGGACGTCTGGGCATTCTGGTCTGCTGGGACCAATGGTATCCGGAGGCGGCCCGTCTGACGGCGATGGATGGTGCTCAGATGCTGATTTACCCCACGGCTATCGGCTGGGATATGAGCGATACGCCCGAAGAGCGCGAACGTCAGAAAAACGCTTGGATCACCATTCAGCGATCCCATGCCGTGGCCAACGGTATTCCGGTACTCTCCGCCAATCGTGTGGGAATTGATCAAGGAGTCGCCGAGAGCAGCACCTTCTGGGGACATAGCTTTATCTGCGGGGAACAGGGCGAGTTTTTGGCCCAGGCGGATGAAAAGGGTGAAACGATCTTGTACGCGGAGCTTAGTAAAAACCGAAGTGATAATGTCCGGAGAATCTGGCCCTTCTTCAGAGACCGACGGATTGATGCGTTTGGTGGATTGTTAAAGCGGTACGGAAAGTAAAGAGGAGGGTGGCGGGAGAAAGTCCCGCCTTTAAATCAGCCTTCGCCCGTACAGTTGGGGAAGCAGAAACGATAACCCCGTCGGCGGACGGTTTCGATGGTGCCGATACCCAGGGGTTTGTCCATCTTTTGGCGAATCTGGTTGATGGCAACCTCAATAACGTTAGGTGTAACCAGCTCAGGCTCTTCCCAGATGGCATCGAGCAACTGCTCTTTGGAGACGATCTGATCACGGTGCTTGGCCAGGTGCGTGAGCACTTCAAAGGGCTTACCTTTAAGCTCGATCTCTTTGCCCTGATAGAAGATTTTTTCCTCATCCGGATCAATCACGAGGTCGTCGATGCTGATCACGTTCGTGCCGCCAAAGCGCAGGCGGGCATCCATACGGGCACGGAGCACGCGGAAATCACCATCGTGGAGTTTATTATTTTCGAAGGGCATGCGGAAGTAGTCGTCCGCGCCGCCGTTAAGCGCTGTGATCTCGTCTTCTTTGCGGCCGGTGTCGGATAAAACAAATACGGAGCTTTTGCGGCCGGTTTTTTTGATTTCATGGATAAATTTGATCGTTTGTTCGGCTTCGATGTTCCAGTTAATAAAGATCAGGTTGTAAACAGTCTTATCAAACTCCTTCTGGGCATCTTTGACCGTTTCAACGTTGTGCGGTTCGAACCCTTCCGTCTTGAGTTTGGTTGCCAGCTGGCCTGCATAGTCTTTATTATTTTCTATAACAAGTACTTTCATCTAAACATCACCTAAACTTTAAATTTGGCTTAGTATAACATAAAACGATAACCAATTGGAATAGCCATTTATACTTTTTTATGATAAAGTTAGCTCCTTTTAAGCTATGACAACGGTAGGAATAATGGGCAATCTGAGCAATGCGGAAAACACTCTCCTTAAAATCAAGGAACACATCCCTTTCTTTGCCCACCTGAGTGACAGCGAGGTTCTTGTCATTACTCACAACGTCCAATTTAAACGCTACAACAAGTTTGAGATGATTTTCGAGCAGGATAGTAAGGGCAACGAAGCCTACATCGTTTTACGAGGCAAGGTCAATATTTCGGTAGGGGAACTGCAGCGGGTGGGACTGTTGGAGCGTTTTACCGAATTTAAAACCATAGTTAACCTTCAACCTAAGGCGGTCTTTGGTGAGATGTCGGCAATTACGGGGGAGAAGCGTTCAGCGCGGGCCAGCGCCTATGCGGAAGATACGATGCTGCTTAGTTTCAAGATCGATGACAACATTAGTTCGGAAAATGCGAAGGTTTTTATCAAACTCTACAAAAAGCTGATCGAGATCCTCTCGGATAAGCTCCGAAAGACCAACCAGACGGCACTGAATAACAATCGCAGTTAAGAGCGGTTGCTTCCGTACTGGATGTCGAGTCCGTTGGCCACTTCGGCCTTCATCAAAAGTCTTTCCAACGCCATCTTGTAATAGGGCATCAGCTCCGGTTCATACTGTTTTCGGCCCTTTTCATCCACGTACTTCTCGATAATCTTTTTGATGTACTCATTTCCGCTGTAGCCCAAAGAGCCGCTTTTGGCAATGCGCTGGATAATCCGGATAATTTTTTGCGTCCGGTCCGGAATCAGGTATTTGCGACTGAATTTGTCGTACACCTTGGATTCGATTTCGTACTCACCGTTGTTGCGTTTGACCTCGTAGAAACGGTGCAGAATCGCTTCGAGCGCCGTGTCGCTGTAGGGAATGTTCATATGGGACTTGCGGGAGATTAGGAAGCTGTCGATATCACTCAGGGTCCATTGGTGAATAACTTCGAGCTGGTGCATGTCCATCTCGTTGCCCCGACTGCTCCCTAAAATCTTTTTTAACTTTTCCAACATAATGTTACAGCCTTGCGGAATTTTAGTAAACAAACATATTTCTTTTGCCATAATAGCAAAAATCAGGTAAGAGAGTAGCCTCTATGCAAGATGATATTAAAGAACAGTTACGTGGTCTAAAAATTTTGTTTGTTGAGGATGAAGAGATTGCCCGCGAGATGCTGGAAAATCTTCTGCTCCGGATTACCGATAATCTGATCGTCCGTAAAAACGGCGAAGAGGGGCTCAAAGCCTACAAGGAGTTCCGTCCTGACATCGTGATCTCCGATATTAAGATGCCCCGTATGAACGGCGTAGAGATGGCAGCGGAGATCAAAGAGATCGATAAAAATGCCGCCATCGTCTTCCTGACGGCCCACAAAGAACCCATGCTGATCGTTAAAGCGGTTGAGCTAGGGATTAAGCGCTTTGTCTTCAAGCCGGTTCGTCTCAAGGAGATCAAGGAGATTCTCTCCACCATAGCCAAAGAGATCAACGTCGAGCGCGAACTGCAGAAAAAAGAGCAGGAGATCGAGCAAGAACGTGATCTGACCATGAAGATCCTCAATACGCAAAACAATATCGTTTTGCTCAGTAATAAACACGACGGCATTATTCGGGCCAACAGCCGTTTTTTTGACTACTTTCCCTTTCGTGATCTGAACGATTTCAAAGAAGAACATACATGCATTTGCGATCTTTTCATTAATCAGGAGGGACTTATCTCCCGTCAGGATGAAATCGAGCTGCTGGCGGATGAGCACGATACGGAAGAGTACAAGCACATTGCCAAAGCCCACGATCAACATGGCAGTCTGGTAACGTTTGCCATTGCGGTCGAACGCATTATGCTTAACGACGTGGAACATTTCGTTATCACCCTCAACGACATTACCTTGGAAGAGAAAGCCCTGGAAAAGGCCCGGGATGTTGACCGGATCAAGAGCGAGTTTTTTACCAATATGAGCCACGAAATCCGGACGCCGATTAACGGAATCATCGGCTTCGCAGATTTATTGGAAGAGAGTATCCAGCAAAAAGAGCTGGTCAATTACGCCACCATTATCAGCGCAAGTGCCAAAAGTCTGCTCAACATCATTAACGATATTCTGGACTACTCCAAGATTGAAGAGGGCAAACTGGAGATCGAAGAGATCCCCTGCGATATTGCCAAAGAGGTGGAATCGGTTGCGGAGCTCTTTTATGCAGAATCGTTGCAGAAAAAGATCGATTTGCTGCTGCACATCGATCCCATTTTTCCCGGTTGTGTCATGGGCGATCCGCTGCGTATCCGGCAGATTCTATCCAACCTGATCTCCAACTCCATGAAGTTTACGGACGAAGGGGGCAAGGTCAAGGTCGAGTTGAAGTACCTATGCAATATAGAAGATGAGTGTGGGCAGATAATGATCAGCGTTACCGATACGGGAATCGGAATTCCGGAGGAGAAGCGGGAAAAGATATTTGAAGCCTTCTCTCAGGCCGACACCACCACGACACGGGAGTTTGGTGGAACCGGCCTGGGGCTGACCATTTCCAGCCGTCTGGTCAGCCTACTGGGGGGAAAGCTTCTTTTGGAGTCCGAAGTAGGTAAGGGAAGCCGTTTTTACTTTAAAATCGATATCAGCGAGTGCGAGTCCAGCCGGCCGCGTCTCCCTGCCTTCAAACCCCAGCGAGAGCGTATCGCCATCATTACCCATTCACCCTATGCCCTGTTGACCCATCAAAGTCAGCTGCTGAACTATCTTCAGGTTTTCGGCTATAAAACAGCTTACTTCTCTTCCCGTGAATCCCTGGAACAGGATAGTACGATCTATGATGTCAGCTTCATTTTTGACGACATCCCCATTGACTTTTTCGAAGCTCTTCGCCAGAAGAGCCGCAAGAGTATTTTTGTCTCCAGCTTTATTGATAACCACAATGCCCTTTCCGTCGACGAAGTGATTCATTTACCCCTTTATGGCAGTAAGATTTACGCAGCAATCGAAGCGGTTTTGGACAGTAACAAGGCAAAGAAAGACAAACGTGAAAAAACGAAACAGTCAAGTCGTCTCAATGCTCGTGTTTTGGTTGTCGAGGACAATCTGGTAAATCAAAAACTCATCACCATTATTCTGGAAAAAATGGGGGCAGATGTGAGCCTTGCCTGTAACGGGATGGAGGCAGTTTCCGCCTTCCAATCCGAGGTCTTTGATATGATCTTGATGGACATCAACATGCCCATTATGGACGGTACGGTCGCCACGAAAAAAATTCTGGAGATTGAGCAGGCAAAATCCCTGAAACACACGCCTATCATTGCTCTTACGGCCAACATACAAAAGGGTGATAAAGAGCGCTTTATCGAAGTGGGTATGGATGACTATCTGCCCAAACCCATTACCCAAGCCCAGGTGGAAAAGATGCTGGGTAAATACCTTGAGCTAACACCTTTAGAAGAGGAAAAGAGCGAACTGCCTTCCATCGAATCCGATGAAACCCTGGATATTATAGGGGCCATCCGGGGACTTGGCGTGAGCAAGGAGATGATCCTGGAACTCATCGAAGAGTTTTTGGAAAATTATGACACGGCTCGTAGCACTTTGGAGGCGGCAATCGCCACAAAAGATGTTTCAAATGGTAAACAAATCGCCCATAAGTTCAAAGGAGCCTCCGGTAACCTCCGGATGCACAAAACGTACGAGAGCTTCAAGCTACTGGAGTCAACCATTGACAAAACCGCTAAAGCAAATGAATTGCTTGCTACCATTGATCATGAAATCGAGCAGATTCGGGAACGCATAGCCCAGTGCACTAAGTAACATATAGTAACAAATATTAAAAAAAATCAAAAAAATCCTGTAACTAAGTGTGACATCAAGCTTTCATGCCCTATGATGACAAAGGCTGATTTGAGGTTATTCAAATGTAATTTTGCTATAGTTTTACGACTTTATTTACATGTGTAATCTCAATTATGGAAAGGGGTGATATGGAGCACATCGATATGGCACATCCTTATTTTGGTGTCTTCTTTCTGGTAGTGTTTACGGCCATCGCGTTCATTGCGACGACCACGCTCTCCGCATTTGTCGGAAAAAAGCTGGCCGCCCGTGAAACGGAGAAGCTTAAGCTCTCCATCTATGAATGCGGTCCGGAAACCTCCTTGCAGCCGAATAAAATTTCGGCTCAGTTTTATCTCTATGCGTTGTTGTTTATTCTCTTCGACGTAGAGATTATTTTTATGTTCCCGTGGGCAGTGGATTTCAAGATCCTGGGAATGTTCGGTTTTATCGAAATGGTCACGTTTATCTTCCTGCTGGCAGTGGGCTTTGTATATGCGTGGAAAAAAGGAGCGCTTGAATGGCACAGCATGAAGTAAACTATCTGCAACAGGGCGGTTTGCCCATCATGCTGACCACCGTTGACAAACTGGTCAACTGGGGGCGCAGTAACTCCCTTTGGTTTTTCACCTTCGGTCTTGCCTGCTGCGCGATCGAGATGATGGCTTCCGGTGCCGGCCGATTTGACTTCGACCGCTACGGAATCATCTTCCGCGCCAGTCCGCGCCAGTCCGAGGTTATCGTTATCAGCGGAACCGTAACCAAAAAGTACGCACCGTTTATCCGACGTCTTTATGATCAGATGGCAGAGCCCAAGTGGGTCATCTCCATGGGCAGCTGTTCTAATACAGGCGGGATGTTCAATACCTATTCAACCGTACAGGGTGTTGACCGCATTATTCCGGTAGATATCTATCTTCCAGGATGTGCACCGCGTCCGGAGACGCTTCAGTATGCGGCATTGATGCTGCAGCAGAAGATTCGACGGGAATCCATGAACCGTAAAATCAGCTCCAAAAGGTTTGTGTGATGTTTAGACCGTATCAGCCAAAAGACAACGTCCAGAAAAAGGCGTACTACACCGACCGATTTCTGGTTGTTCCGGAAGTGCCTAAACTTCCTGTGGAAGACAGCGTTTCCGCAAAACACATCAGCGCCGTCGCGGGCAAGTTTGAAGTTCTCGAGAGCTACATGCAGCGCGACAACGTGGTGATGATTGTCAATGCCAAAGAGGTCAAGTCGGTTCTCACCGTTCTCAAAGAAGAAGGGTATACCGTTTTAAGTGAGATGAGCGCCGTAGATTTCATCGCCCAAAAGGGCGGCTATGAAGTCTTCTATCAACTTCTTAATATGAGTGTTGCCAAGCGTATCCGTGTCAAATGCTTCATCAAAGAGGGTGAAGCGGTTGAAAGTGTGCAGTCCGTATTCCGTGCTGCCGACTGGAGCGAGCGCGAAATGTACGACATGTTCGGTATCCATGTGGTCAACCACCCCTGTCTGAAGCGTATTCTGCTGCCGGAAGACTGGCACGGGTATCCGCTCAACAAGACCTATCCGCTACAGGGTGATGAAACCGCCCAGTGGTATGAGATCGACATGATCTACGGTAAAGAGTACCGGGATATTATCGGTCCGGAGCAGCGTGACGCGGCCTATGTCAACGAAGAAGATACCCGTAACTTCTCACGCCTTGGCCACGAAGTTGCCTTCGGTGAAGAGGCCAGCCAGGAAATCACACCGATCCGTTACCAAGAAGATGACAAACCGCTCTTCGTTAAACGTATGCGACCGGAAGAGACTAAAGAGCGCAACGATAAGAGCTGGCATACAAAAGAGGGGGTCAAATAATGCAATTGCCTAATAGACTAAAACCATTTTTTGAAAACCTCGCCTTTGAGCGCGAAGATGACCGGATGATCATTAACTTTGGGCCGAATCACCCCTCTGCCCACGGTCTTTTGAATCTGGTTCTGGAACTCTCCGGAGAAGAGGTTGTCAAGGCATACCCTAACGTCGGCTTCCTGCACCGTGGTGTAGAGAAGATGGCAGAAAACATGATCTACAACGAGTTTCTGCCCACGACCGACCGTATGGACTACGTCGCGGCAACCGCCAACAACTACGGTTTTGCGTTAACTGTTGAAAAACTGCTTGATCTGGATGTGC
>QKHD01000359.1 GCA_003250175.1 Helicobacteraceae bacterium | reverse complement strand
GCCGTGGGCGGCGACTTGTGTCCGGAGCGTCTGATCAAAGCCTACCGCCAGGGAATCTTTCCCTGGTTTATCGAAGAAGACCTGGTCTACTGGTTTAGCCCGGACCCGCGCCTCATAATTATCCCCGGAAAACTCACCATCTCCAAATCCCTTGCCAAAAACCTGCGTAACGGCCGCTTTGACGTGCGGATGGATACGGATTTTTGCGGAGTGATCAATCGTTGTGCCGGGATCAAACGTAAGGGTGAAGACGGCACCTGGATTTCCGAAGAGTTTATCCAGGGGTTTTGCTCCCTCTTCGAGATGGGGGTGGCCCACTCCTTCGAAACCTACCACGAGGGGCGTCTGGTGGGCGGTCTGTATGGGTTGCAGATCGGCAAAGCTTTTTTTGGCGAGTCGATGTTTAGCGAGATGAGCGACGCCTCCAAGGTCGCCCTGGCTCATCTGGATGCCTACTGCCAAAAGGAGGGTATCCATTTTATCGACTGTCAGGTTACTACGGCCCACCTGCTTCGCATGGGTGGTGTGGAGATCCCGAGAGAACGTTACTTTACGATGGTGCGCGACGCGGTGGATGGGGAATTCTAAGTCCTTTTTTACAAGAAAAAGAGTGTAATTAAGGAATCTATTACAAAGGCATACGATATGGCTGCAAGCATTTTTACCTTTGGCGACTTCCACGCATTTGTGGAGCGGGAACTGGCCCGCATAACCCGGTACGATGTGGATCGCACCGAAGGGTTTTCCGTGGTTTTTTTAAAGATTCCGGAGGGACGTCGCGACGAGGTGACGACGGTGCTGGAAAACAACCTGCGCCAGTCCGACGCGGTCTTTGAGCATGAAGACGTTGTTCTCATGGTACTTCCCAACACCAACCGCATGGGAGCACTGCACATTGACGAAATCTTAAAAGAGTTTTTCGAAAGCGATCTGGTCTGCGTGATTGCCGCCTTTCCGGAGGACGGTGATACGGCGAAAGATCTGTTTGAGATGCTGGAAAAGATTTTAAAAGATGAGTACGGTGTTGCCATGGGCGACTACTTTGCCAAGCGCCGCCCGTAGAGATTAATAGAAGTTTTTAGTCAGTTTGTCTTTGCTGTAGCGCATGCACTCTTTGATGCCGTGGGTTTTATTGTAGATATTAGTATACCCCTCTTTGGCAAGCCACTGGGCCGCTTTTTTGCTGCGCACACCGGTGCGGCAGACCAGAACGATCAGGTCGTCCTTGGTATTGGTGTTGGCCTTGATCGCCTCCATGAAGGCATTTTTATCCACATGCCCTTCGTTATCCATATAGGTAATGCGGATGCTTCCCTTGATGATCCCGGTATCCCGCCACTCGGCCGGAGTCCGGACATCGACCACTACCGCGCCCTGGGCCTGCAGCTCCGGAAGGGTGACGCGATCGACCTCGCCTTTGTAGGCACCTGCATCGTCCGCGGTCAGGGGTGAGAGTGCGAGAAAAGCTGTGATGAGTAAAAGAAAAAACTGTTTCATGCTCGTAACCTTGATTTTTTGTGAGGATTATAATCAAGGCATCTTAATCTACGGTAATAATAAAAATAACTTTTTCTGCTTAACCCTAGAGGTCGAGGGAAGGCTGAATAAGGGCCTTGAGTTTGTAGCTTTTTCGGTGCAGCGGTGTATAGCCGTGAGCCTTGATCTCGTCCACATGTTTTTTGGTGCCGTAGCCCTGGTGGGCGGCAAAGTCAAACTGCGGGTAGGCGGCTCCGGATTCTAGAAGAAGACGGTCTTTGGTCACCTTGGCCAGGATGCTGGCGGCGGCCACGGCCTCGACGGTGGCGTCGGCCTTGACCAGATGCTCCAGGGCGGCGATACCGTAGCTGGAGTTGCCGTCAAATAAAAAACGTTCGGCACTCAGTGTGGCCATGATCTCTTTGAGAGCGTCCGTAAGTACGGGGGTGATGCCCCTGGCATCGATCGCCTCCGGAGGAATGACACAGATATGGTACGCGCTCGTTTGGATAATACTCTCATAGAGCAGGTCGCGTTTTTTGGCGGTCAGTTTTTTGGAATCATTGAGGCCGGTGATGGGTTCGAGCAGGATGGCACCCGCCACGACCATGGGGCCGGCCAGGCAGCCGCGGCCCGCTTCGTCAATGCCACAGAGCGTATTATTTTTCATCTTTGAGTGCCCATTGCCAGTACGGCAGAATTTCTAT
>QKHD01000071.1 GCA_003250175.1 Helicobacteraceae bacterium | reverse complement strand
CATCCAGGCCGGTAATCGTAATGGTGGTGGACTGGTAGGAGGTGCTCAAATCTGCGTTGGTTTTGCCCCCAAAACTGAAAGTATAGGGAAGGTTTTCGCTGCCCGTAGTGACCATAAAGGCACGGGAGATACCGTCAATGGAAAGGTACATCACGACGGCCGTATTGTAGCTGGTGCTGGAGTGGATGCCGGCGGCTACGGTGTCGCTGGCGGTCATGGTGGTGGAGGTGCCGACGTTCACCCCGTTTTTGACGATCCAGCCGCCGCTGGCGGTGACGTTGACGGTTCCTTCGATGCCGCTGACGGCGATCGTTGCGGAGACAATATCCGTATCTGCGGCCACACCGGTCTGTTCCGTAATGACAAAGGTGACGCTGGAGGTGCTGCCCACGCTCTCGGCCTCGCTGTCACATCCCGAAAAGGCCAGGGTGAGGACCAGGGCCGCAATTAATAGATAGATTCGTTTCATGGTGGCGACTCCCTGCGATTTTTCAATATTTACGCTTATATCGCTCCATATCGGCAAAAAAGGGATTTTTTTTAACGCCCTTTTGCCGCGCTCGCCAGATCCCACATGGGTAGAAAGATGCCCAGGGCCAGAAGCAGCACCATGCCCGCCACCACGATCATGAGCAGCGGCTCGATGATGGTGGTGATGTTGTCGATGATGTTCTGAAACCGCGCCTTGTAGTAATCGGCGATTTTGGAGAGCATGACGTCCAGCTGTCCGGAGGCCTCTCCGGATTTAACCATCTGAATCACCATCTGTTCAAACAGCCCCGTCGCCTCCATCGCCTCGGCCAGGGAGGAACCCCGCTGGATGGTGGCGGTCAGGGACAACAGCGTTTCGCGCAGGTAGCGGTTTTCGACCGTATTGGCGGAGGTGGCAAGCGCATCGGTGAGGGGAATCCCCGCCTGCATCAGCTCCGCCATGACCATGGTAAAACGCTCCAGCGTCGAAAGGCTGGTAATCCGCCCCGCGAGATAGACCCCCAGCATTCTGCGGTCAATCTCCAGGCGGTAGCTCTCCTTGGAAAAGTAGGCGCGCCGGTGGAGAAAATAGGCCGCCAGTCCTGCGCCTAAAAGATAGATGCCGTAACTGCTCAGCACGCTTTCGATCCCTAAAAGCAGCTGGGTAGGCAGGGGCAGATCGGCACCGAACTTCGCAAAAATCCCCTTAAACTTTGGAACGACCACCATGATCAAAAAGACAAAGGCTCCGGAGAGGGCCAGCAGGGAAATGGTGGGCATCCGGAGGGCTTTTTTCATGTTGTCGCGGTTGAGTTTGATGTTTTCGAGGATGTTGGCCAGTTTTTCAAAGGCCTCGGAGAGCTGGCCCGTCATCTCCCCCGTACGCACCATGGCGATGGTGATGGAGCCCACCTCGTATTCGAAGTTTTTAAGTGAATCGGTAAAGTTCAGACCCGCCTCGATATCTTCCATCGCTTTGACGGCAATGGCACGGATCTGCTTGTCCGCGGAGGCGTTGGCCCCCTCTTGCAGGGCGTCGCGCAGGCTGATGCCCGCATTGGTCATGACGGCCAGTTGACGGAGAAAAACCGTAAACTCCTGAAGGCTGACCCTTTTGCGTCCGATCTTATCCAAAAAGGCATCTTTAAACCACCCGAACCGCACGGCCAGCGGCACGGCGATCTCCTTGATTTTCAGCAGGGTTCCGCCCGTGGTGTTCTGGATACGCTCCACCGCCTCCAGACGGTTGGCCGCCGAGAGGTGAAGGACTTTTTTCTTTCCGTTAAGTATAATGTTGACTTCAAAATATTTCATGATGACCGAATTTAAGAAGATTGCGTTTTCGAGATAATCAAAAGGTTATCCAACCTACCCTTATAAAGCGAGTGAGTGTGACCGCACGTATTGTATTAACCTTAGCCCTGCTCTGCTCCGCAGCCTCGGCCAAAACCCTGCACGCCACCTATCTCTACCACACCGACGGCGACACCGTAGTCTTCGCCTACCAGGGCAAACGCCTCATCTGCCAGCTCGACGGCATCGACGCTCCGGAGATCTACAGCTCGGCCAAAATGATCCGAAACGCCCAAAAGGCCCGCCTGGACTACACCAAGCTGCAAGAACTCGGCATGCAGAGCTACGTCTACCTGCGGGACACCTTCGTCAAGGGTGAACGCTACACCCTCAAGGTGCGCAAGGGCAACGCGGCCAAG
>QKHD01000069.1 GCA_003250175.1 Helicobacteraceae bacterium | reverse complement strand
ATACGATCTTTCTGGGTTAATCCCTGACGTAACTCCAGCCGGTCAGCCCCTCTTTGCTCTCCTTGAATCCGGGGGCAACTCCGGAGAACTCCACCACGTACATAATGGCGGCATCCGCTTCGATGGGCTCATAGAGGGCGACGGGCATGGGGGTCTCCCGCCCGGTCAATGAAAAGGCGACATCCAAAAGACCGTGGGTGTCGAGCTGGGTGCTGTTGACAGCATGATCCTGCGCGAACTTGGCGATGATCTGCGGCACGACCGCCTCCGGAATCGCCTCTTGGGTATTCAGAAAAAGGGTAAAGTGGATACGCGGGTTGGTTTCATCCTCCGGCGGGGTGGCCATGATGATGTACTGCACCCCCTTGAGGTTTTCGCGGATCTCGATAATATCGAGCCAGCGTTCGTTTTTGAGGATCTTTTCGGGATCGATCTGCATGGGGCCTCCGGAAAGTGTTTGTGCTATTATAACGAAAACCATTCAGGAGGCACAGATGGAGTATCGCTATATCGGACGCAGCGGCCTTCGGGTCTCGCCGATCTGCCTGGGGACGATGACCTTCGGAACGCAGGCCGACAAAAAAGAGGCCTTTGCCATCATGGACAAAGCCTATGAAGCGGGGATCAACTTTTTTGACACGGCGGAGATCTATCCCGTGCCGCCCCAGGCGGAGCTGGTGGGGCTGACGGAGACTATCGTGGGCGAGTGGCTGGCTACCAAACCCCGCGACAGCCTGATCCTGGCCACCAAGGTGGCGGGGGCGTCCAGCGGCTGGTTTGTGCCACCGGTACGCCACGGGCTGACCGCCATTGACCGCCACCATATCAAACGTGGAATCGAAGGGAGTCTCAAGCGGCTCAAAACCGACTACATCGACCTCTACCAGGTGCACTGGCCCGATACGGTGGTGCCCATCGAAGAGAGCCTGGAGGCGCTGGATGCGCTGGTGCGAGAAGGCAAGGTCCGCTACCTTGGCACCTCCAACGACACCGCTTATGGTCTGACCAAGGCCAATGTTACGGCGAAGTTCTCCGGATTCAAGCGGTTTGAATCGATCCAGAACAACTTCTCCCTGCTCAACCAGCGCTTTTTGGATGAACTGGCGGGGGTGTGTCGCGGGGAGAAGGTCTCGTTGCTACCCTATTCGCCTTTGGCGGGCGGGGTGCTGACGGGCAAATACAACGGCGGGTTTTTCCCGCCCAACGCGCGCTTTACCCAGTACCAAAGTGCAGGAGTTAGACAGCAGCAGATGGCCAGCCGTTTCCTCAACCCGGGAACCCTGCAATCGACCGAACGCTATCAAGCGATCGCCGCCAAGCACGGCATGAGCGTGACCACCCTGGCCACCGCCTGGAGCATGGACCACGATTTTGTGGCCTCCACCATTATCGGCGCTACCAAAGCGGCCCAGTTGGATGACACCCTGGCCGCACTCAAGGTGCGCTTGAACGACGAGATCCGGAGCGAATGCCGGGCCGTCCACCGCGACATACTCTACCCGATGGGATAACACAATGACCGTAGAACGATACAACTTTACCGACCTGATCAGCATGATGCGAAACGACTTTGACACCGTCTCCGGAGCCGACGCGATGGAAGAGGTGCGCGAACTGTACCAAGGGGTGCTCTACTACTCCGTCAGCAACCTGCACCTGCTGATGCAGGTGATCGATCCGGAGTACCGGGACGAAGCCTTGTCAAAATGGATCGAAGCGGGCAAGGGGCAACACAAGAAGGCCAATATTGAAAGCCTCACTATCTTCCGGAGCAACCTGCTGCCTGCGAGTGATTATGAGAAGGTGGTGGAGGATATGAAAGACCTCTACCTCAACCTCCAGCAGCAAGACGACGATGATGATCGGGTGCGGGATATGAAGAAGCGCCTGGTACTGGCGATGTTCAGCATCAACTTTACGCTGCTTTTTGAAGGGGGCGAAGAGGCTTACGAAGAAGCGCAGGCCTGGCTGATGGACCGTGAATTTGGGGATATTAAGTAGTTTTAAGAGAAGTTTGCTAGAATTTCGGCCTGCAAACAATGTTCCGGCATAGCTCAGTGGTAGAGTAGTGTTCCGGCATAGCTCAGTGGTAGAGTAGATGACTGTTAATCATTTGGTCCAAGGTTCGAATCCTTGTGCCGGAGCCATTCTTTAAAATCCCTTTATTTATCAGGCTTTCTCCGACACGTTTATCCCAACTGTGCCCATATTGTTCCCGTAAGATTTTGACTAGCGCGCCCCTTCTTTCGTTAAAACTGTTTTAATGGTTTTTAATAGAATAACGGTATCAAGCCACAGGCTCCAATTGCGGATGTACCAGACGTCTAGGTTAACACGAGCCGTAAAATCAATATCATTACGTCCACTGACCTGCCATAGTCCCGTGATCCCTGGTCTGACAGTAAGTATCGTGTCGATATTTAGACCTATTTTTTCTTTTTCGCTGATCATGTAAGGACGCGGCCCAACAAACCCCATTTCCCCTTTGGCGATATTAAATATCTGGGGAAGTTCGTCCAACGAAGTTCGGCGTAAAAAGGCCCCGATCTTGGTGATTCTTGGGTCATTCTGATACTTATGGTACTTCTCGTAATACGCAATCTCTTCCGGATGTTCAAGTAGGTATTTCCCCAGAATTTGATCACCATCGATGCGCATGGTTCTGAATTTCAGGCATGAAAAGGCCGTGTCATTCTTTCCCATACGAGTTTGAGCAAAAATTACCGGAGCATGTGGTTCTTCACGCCTAATTAAAATGGCAATGACCAGCAATACAGGTAAAAGGAGGGGAAATAGTATCAGGAACATTACCAGATTGGTAAGATGTTTGAACCAGATAC
>QKHD01000031.1 GCA_003250175.1 Helicobacteraceae bacterium | reverse complement strand
TCCATGGAGACGATGATCGTCAACCTCAAAGAGATGATGAAAAACCTCGAAAACAAGCAGCGCGAACTGCGGGAGCTTAACGTCGGGCTGGAAGACCGGGTCGAAGACCGCACCAGAGAACTCAGCCATGCCCTAAACGAGCTGGGGGCTTCCAACCGTCTGGTGATGGAGAGCATCCAGTACGCCGCCCGTATGCAAAACAACCTTCTCCCCACTCCGGAGCAGCTAAGCGCCATATTGGGCGACCACCTGGCCCTATGGCTGCCCAGAGACCTGGTAGGAGGCGACTTTTACCTGGTGGAAGAGACTGACGACGGCTACCTGGTGATGGTCGCGGACTGCACCGGGCACGGGGTGCCGGGGGCGCTTATGACCATGATCGCCGCTCCGGCTTTTCAGCGGATTGTCCGGGAGATGGGGGTGGGCGAACCGGCCCAAATCCTTTCGCTGCTGCACCGCCTCATGGGCCTTGCCATGAACCGCGAAGCGGGCGACGCCTCGGTCGATGAAGGCATGGAAGCGGCCATCGTCAAAATCGAACCGGCCAAGGAGCGGGCGGTCTACGCCGGGGCAGGCCTGCCCCTGTTTGTGGTCAAGGAGGGGAGCTGCGACGAGATCCGTCCGGACCGCCACGGGGTTGGTTCCAGACGCACTCCGGAGGGGTATCTCTTTCAAGAACACGAGATTGTCCTGCGCCAGGGAATGGATTTTTACCTGGCCACGGACGGTATTGCCGAGCAGGTCGGGTGGATGGGCAACCGGAAGATGATGTTTGGAAAAAAACGCTTCAAAGCCCTGCTCGAAGAGCTCTCCGGATTGGATAAGGCCGAGCAGAAACGGCGGCTTCTCTCTACCCTGGAGGCCTTCAAAGGCGATGAAAAACGGCGTGACGATATTACGGTGCTCCACTTCGAGAGCCCGGTGAAAATCTAGCAGAGGAGCAGGAATGGAATTTGCAAAAATGAACGAACTGCGAAATCTGGCCAATCAGGAAGGGGTGATCTTCTTCTACAACGGCTACTTTTCCCAAAAAGTCCTGCTGGCGGTGGGCGATACCATCAAGCTGAAGTTCCAATCGGAAGACGAGGACCGGATGACGGGCAAAAAGGTCTTCTCCATCTTTGTCGAGCAAGTGCAGAACATTATCCGCTACTCCAACGACACCCTGACCGGCGACAAGGAAGAGGGCGAGATGCGTGCGGGCATGGTGGTGATCGGCAAGGAACCGGCCAGGAAAAAATACTACGTCTCCTGCGCCAACTACGTCTCCGACAGTGCCGTAGCGCGCCTAAAGAACAAACTCGAAGAGCTGCAGACCATGGACCGCGACGCCATTAAAAAGGCCTACCGCGAAAAGATGCGCGAAGAGACGGAGGAAGAGAGCAAGGGAGCCGGGCTTGGGTTTTTGGAGATCGCCAAGACCGCCTCGGAACCGATCGAGTTTATCCTACAACCCGAGGGAGGGGGCAAACACCTCTTCCTCTTCAAATCATATATTTAAGCAAGGAGCGTGAATGGAAGCCATGTTTGTAGAAGGGACCGAAAGCACTCCGGAGATCCGCGTGGAGGCCTCCGGAACCATTTCGATCAGCGGGGAGTCGTTTCCGGAAAACGTCACCGCCTTTTATCAGCCTTTTTTTGACAAGCTGGCCGAGTTGGAGGCAGCCGAGACCCCGCTGCATGTCGATTTTCGCCTGATCTACTTTAACAGCAGCAGCGTCAAGGTGCTGTTCAACCTCTTCGACCGCCTGGAAAGCCTGGGGGCCAACGGCCGTCAGGTGACGGTCAACTGGCACTACCAGGAGGACGACGACACGATCATGGAGTTTGGCGAAGAGTTCTCCGAAGAGTTGGAGCATGTCACATTCCAGCTGCTGGAAACCAAGGGTTGATCCATGCTTTTTGATGACAATCAGCAGGTGCTTTCGGAGGCGAAAACGTGGCTGGAAGATCATGCCGCCACCGCCGACGAGACCAAAGAGCGCTTAGGCCGGATGGTCACGGAGTACGAAAAACTTCTCCAGGACTCCAGCCGCCTGCTGCGCTTTTCCGACAAAATGGAAAAGCAGCTCCACAACCTCAAACGCGACCTGGAAAAAAAGGTGCAAGAAGGGATTCGCCGCTACAAAGAGCAGGAAGACATGCTGGCCTACCAGTCCAAAATGGCGGCCATCGGCGAGATGGTGGCCGCCATCTCCCACCAGTGGAAACAGCCTCTAACCGTGCTGGGTCTCTTGGGCATGAACCTGACGGAGAGTTTTGAACGGGGCGAACTGGATCAAAAGTTTATCGCCAGCTACGCCGACGATCAGCGCCGCCAGCTGGAGTTTATGAACAACACCATCAATGACTTCAAAAACTTTTTCCAGCCGGAAAAGAGCTGCGAGCTTAAGGAGCTGCACGCCACCCTCAAGCAGTCCATCAGCCTGCTGAGCGCCCTTTTAAACAGCAACAGTGTCAAGGTCCATATCGGGGGCGACCCGGTTAGCGCGTGGATTCCCCACAACGAGCTTTGCCACGTGGTGGTCAATCTGGTGAAAAATGCCTGCGAGGCCCACGGCCCCGTATGGCGGGAAGACAAGTGGATCAACATTACCACCCAAGAGGAGCCGGGTGCGTGTGTTTTATACGTGGAGGACAATGCCGGCGGCATCGCTCCGGAGGTGCTGGACGAAATTTTCGAGCCCTACGTCACCACCAAGGGCGACGAAGGCACGGGCATCGGCCTCTACATGAGCCGACTGATCGTACTCGAAAGCCTCAAGGGGGAGATCTGGGCCGATAACACGGAATCGGGCGGCGTACGTTTTACGATCCGCTTTCCCATTCATACCGCTAAAGGTGCTACACCTCAACCGTAAAGAGGGCACCCGCTTCGCCGTTACGGACGTAAATGCGTCCGCCCATGCTCCGCTCGATAATCATCTTGGACATATAAAGCCCGATCCCCGTACCTTCCGATTTAAACTTGGTCGTAAAGTAGGGCTCGAAGATTTTCCCCATGATCGCCTCGTCGATCCCGCCGCCGTTGTCTTCAATCAAGAGCAGGGTTTTGCCGTTTTCCGAGCGGCTTTTGATCCAGATATGCCGCTCGTTTTGCTGCTGTTTGAGCAGGACATCTTTCGCATTGCTCAGCAGGTTGAGCAGCACCTGGCCGTACTCATTCCTAAAGCCGTTGATGGTGAGCCCCTCCTGCATCTCCATCTCCACATGGATATTGTTGTTTAGCAGGCTGGTGCCGATGATGCTCAGGGTGTCTTCGACCACCTCGGCTACCAGGAAGTGCTCCCGCGATTTGTCCGGCTTGAAGAAGTTCTGGAAGTCGTTGATCGTATCGGACATCTTGTGCAGCAGCGACATGGCATTGACCACGTTCTGGTCGAGGTATTCGGTGTCCAGTTCGTTGTGGGCGTGGGCATCCTGCAGGTCCTGCACCAGCACGCCAAGGGCCGTGAGGGGCTGGCGCCACTGGTGGGCGATGTTGCCGATCATCTCGCCCATGGCGGCCAGTTTACTCTGCTGGATGGCGATCTGCTCCTGCTCCTCGCGTTTTTTGATCTCCGCTTCGACCCGCTGTTCGAGGCGGCCGTAGAGCTGGGCATTTTCCAGGGAGATGGCCGCCTGGGAGGCGAAGATGTTGAGCACCTGCAGCCGCCCGATGGTAAAGGCGCCGGCAACGGAGCGGTTCTCCAGGTAGAGAATCGCCCGGACTTTGTCCCGCAGCAGGATGGGCAGGGCCAGAACGGAGCGCACGCGGTTGGCGGTGATGTAGCCGTCGCCGTCAAAGCCCCCCTCCGGACGCAGGGCGTCGTCCAGCAAAACCGTCTGGCCGCTGCGCTGGGCATAGAGCAGCACGCCGGTGGGGTAACGGGGGTCGTTCTCCTCCAGGGGCGACGCGATCAGAATTCTCGGGGCGTGCCCCGGCTCCTTCTCCGCTTCGATGAGCAGCTGCCCGTTGTCCACCAGGAGCAGGGCGGCCTTTTGGGCGCCGCTGGTCTCCATGGCCATGTTCATGAGGTGTTCGATGAGCTTGGGGTAGACCAGGGTGGAGGAGAGGAGCCGGGCATTTTTCATGACGCTCTCAAGGTCCAGGTTCTCTTCGGTGCTGCTGCTCTCCACCAGAGTTTGGTGGGCATGGCCGCCCTCCGGAGCAAAGGGGATGCTCACCGTTCCCAAAAGGGGAAAGCGTTTTTTCAGATCGGCCACCTTGGCCTTGGCACCCCAGAAGGTATAGAGGCGCAGGGCGCGGTGGATGTACCACTCGCCGGGCCCCTCCAGATTACGGGCGTAGAGATGGGCGGCGGCCAGTTCGCACCCCAGGGCCTCATCCAGCAAAATCCCGCACCGTTTGGCCTCTTTGATCCCCTGGGCGTAGCAGGCCAAAGCCTCCCAGTGGCGCCCTTCGATCCGGTGGCGCTCTCCTTCGAGGAGGGAGAGCTTGTGGTGAAAGTTTCGGGGGTTGTAGGCAGCCCACTGGGCCATCATAGCCGTCAGCTCCTCCGCCTTGGTCAGATGGGCGGCCCGCTGCGCAGAGGCAGCATGCTCGGCCTGGGCCAGGTGGCTGAGCGCTGTGTAAAAGACCCATTCGACCTTGAGGATGTTGCCCAGCATATTGTCCAGGTAAGCTTCGGCCTGTTCGGAGAAACGCAGGGCATCCGCATGCTCCTTGAACAGATAGTTCAACTGGAGTTTGTAGGTGTAGTAATAGGCGAGGATGGTGCCGTAGTTTTTCTCTTTCCAGGCCGCCGCTTCCTTGGCTTCGTCAAAGTGGCTGCCGCCAAGGACGGTGGCCGAGGTGGTTTTGCCCTGCAGGGCCCGGACAATCTGCAGCAGCATCCGCTGCAACGCTTCGACGGAGTCGTCCTGGCTTCGGCGGAAGTAGAGCAGCCCTTTTTCCGTCTCCGCCTCCAGCGTCTCTAAGGTATCGGCGATGAGGAACTGCCGAATAAAGATGTGGTTGAGGCAGTAGCCCGCATAGACCAGATCCCCCGTTTCGATCCCGGCGCGGTAGGCGTAGCGCAGGTGCTCGACCCCCTCGCTGTAGGGGCGGGTCCAGCTGTCGATGTAGGCGCCGTAGATGCGGTAGAGTTTGCAGGTGAGGGCCCGGTTGTCAAAGCGTTCCTGCAGGGCCAGGGCGAGTTTGCCGAAGGCGTAGCCCCCCGCGTAATCCCCCATGGCCGCTCCTAAAATCATGCCGTAAAAGCCGTAGCCGTAGGCGGAAACCTTGCAGTTGCCGTGTTCTAGGGAGAGGTTGACCATCCGGAAGCCCACCACGGGAAAGAGCTCTTTTTTGGCCATGAAGGCGGGAATCCCCAAGTTCATGAGCAGGTCCATGACCGTCTCCATGGCGGGATTGTCCATGGCCGGATGTTTGGCCAGGGCCATCACATCGGGAATTTCTTTGAGGTTCTGCTTGATACGGGCAAATTCGGTACCCTTGGCCGCCAGCAGCTCCTCGGCACGCTCCGGAAAGGCCTGGTCAAACATGGCCAGACCTTTATTGCCGATCTCCAGCGCCTGCTTGAGCTGGCCGCGGTTGATAAAGAGAGTGAGCTGCAGATCGTAGATCTGCGCCTTGGCCGTGTTGTCCCTGGCCCGTGAGTCCAGCAGGGCGAAGAGGGCTTCGGCCTTGGCGAAGTCGGCGTTGATGTAGTAGGACTCCGCCAGTTCGCGGTAGAGGTTAAAGAGAAAATCGTGCCGCGTCTCCCAGAGACGCTCCGGAGCCAGTTTTTCCGCCTCCTTGAGGTACTCCAGCGCCGAGGTGAAGGCGGCGGCTTTTTTGGCTCGGCACGCCGCGTCGTAGCTTAGCTGCAGCAGTTCCAGACCAAAGGATCGGTCGGCAATGGCGGATTGACCCAGGTTGAGCTGGTCGGTGATGCGGAAAATCTCCTCCGGATGGGCCTCTTTGTCCCAGGCGGCTAGCAGCCGCTGCCCGATGGCCAGGTGGGTGGCGGCCAGTTCGTCCGGAACAATCAGGGAATAAGCCGCCTGCTGGATACGGTCGTGGGGAAAACGGTAGAGGGTTTCGTTCCGGCCGCTGCCGCTGCCCAGCCAGAGAAGAAAGCCCGCCGTGGCGGCATTGTCCAACGCGTCGTGAATGGGCTCCGGATCATCGGCGGCAATGGTGGCGATGAGGTTGGGGGAGAATTCGCCGCCGATGCAGGCCGCAAAGCTCAGTACGCGTCGTTCAAGGGGTTCGAGGCGGTTGATCCGGTCGATCAGCAGGTCGACGACGTTGTCCGTGATCCCCCGCTGGCCGATCTCCTCCAGGTCCCACTGCCAGGCGCTTTGTTCCTCGTCAAAGCGCAGCAGCCCTTCGTCGTAGAGATTTTTTAGGAAGTGGTTGACAAAGAAGGGATTCCCGGCGGTTTTGTCGTGGATCAGTTCGGCCAGCGCCTTGACCTGGCTGCCCATGGCGTGCAGGGTGTCGGAGACCAGCTGCTCCACATCGCTTTCACCCAAGGGGGCGAGGGTGACGCTTCTTTGGGTGACATCCCCCTTTTCCAGGGCGCTGAGCGCAAGCATGAGGGGGTGGGCGTCGTCCACTTCGTTGTCGCGGTAGGCGCCGATAAGCAGAAAATAGCCCAGCTCCATCTCCTTGAGCAGGGTTTCGAGCAGGCGCAAAGAGGCACCGTCGATCCACTGTAAATCATCCAGGAAGAGTACCAGCGGGTGCTCCCGTCCGGAGAGGTGCTCGACCAGGGTGCTAAAGACGAGGTTAAACCGGTTGGTGCTCTCCAGCGGGCCCAGATCGGGTACGGGGGGCTGGCGGCCGATGACCGCTTCAAGCTCCGGAATGACGTCGGTAACGACCCGGCCGTTGCTGCCCACGGCGGCGAGAATCACCCGGCGCCAGTGCTCCAGCTCCTGGGCGCTTCCGGAGAGAATCTGTCTGGCCAGCTGGCCAAACGCGGCGGAGAAGGCGGCGTAGGGCACCTCCCGCTGAAACTGGTCGAATTTTCCGGAGATGAAGTAGCCCTGTTTGCGGGTGACCGGTTTGTAGATTTCGTTAATGAGCGAGGTCTTGCCGATGCCGGAGTATCCGGAGACCAAAAAGAGCTCCTTGTCGCCCTTCTCGATACGGGCGAAGGACTCCATCAGAGCCTGCACCTCTTTGCGCCGTCCGTAGAGTTTGCCGGGGATGCGGAACGCCCGGCTGATATCGTGCAGGCGCAGGGAGAAGGGGGCAATGGTGCCCTCAGGCGTGAGGCTCTCCAGGCAGTGGCGCAGATCGGAGGCGAGGCCGCCGGCGGACTGGTAGCGCTCCTCGGGCTCCTTGGCCATGAGGCGCAGGATAATGTTGCCGACAACCTCCGGAAGTTCCGGAGCGATCTGGTGCGGGGGCTGGGGCTCTTCGGCCATGTGGGCGTAGATCACCGCCATGCGGTCGGTTTGGGCAAAGGGGATTTTTCCGGTGAAGAGGTGATAAAGGGTCGCCCCCAGGGCATAGAGGTCGCTGCGCCAGTCCACCTCACGGTTCATGCGGCCGCTCTGCTCCGGAGCCATGTAGGCCAGGGTGCCTTCCAGCAGCTCCGGAATCCGCGCTTCCGCAAACTGCCCGCGGCTTTTTGTCGCCAGGCCGAAGTCGATCAGGCCGCAGCTTTTTTTATCCAGGTCGCAGATGATGTTGCTGGGGTTGATATCCTTGTGGATCACCCCCCGGATATGGACGGCATCGAGAATCTCGGCCAGGGAGACGGCAAAGCGGAGCTTGGTCTCCAGGGTGAGGTTTTCCGTGATGATAAGGCGGTCCAGCCGCCGGCCAGGGAGCGCCGTCATGCAGAGCACAACCTCGCCGCCCTGGATGTGCAGTTCGCACGCCTGGGGGGTTCCGGGCAGGGCGAGGGCCGTAAGGATGCTGTATTCGTTTTTGATGCGGTGGATGAGGGTGTCGTCGTAATCAAGGGGGAGGGGAACTTTGAGGATCAGTTCGGTGCCGTCTTCTTCACGGATGGCGCGGTAAACGGTGGTTTTGGAAGAGCGGGAGAGCTCTTCTTGCACCTGATAACCCGATATTTTCATACGAAACTCCCCAAACGACTCGATAAAAACAATACTAACACATTTTTAATTGGGCCTGCAACGGCAAAAAACAGAGGAAAACGTTTGTAAAAAGGGGAAAAAGCGGGCCGGAGTTATTTCATCCGGCAGAGACGGACTTCGACAAAGGTGTTGTCGTAGGATTTAAACATGACTTCGGAATAGAGCAGGTGGGGTCTTGCAGCGGAAGACGTGGCGAAAAGTTTTTGCAGCAGCTTTCTCATCGGAATCTCCTTCAATCGTCTGATGAGAAAATTGTAAAAAAGAAGATTCGAGAAAGATTCGAATTTATGTCGGGTTGGAAACTTTTTGAAAAACATACCCCTCGCCCCGGACATTTTTAATATCGGCGCAGGGCAGGAGGTCACGCAG
>QKHD01000121.1 GCA_003250175.1 Helicobacteraceae bacterium | reverse complement strand
CGTTTCATCGGCGACGGCATCCAGAAGGATATAAGCAGCCAGCAAGTCGTTATCCTTGTGGGTGCCGGGGAAACCGTGGTAGGCGTGCTTTTTGGTCTTGGTCATGCTGGAGATGCTCCCCTTGATCTTGGGCATGTGGCAGGTGACGCAGTTGGTATCGTCCAGCTCATTTTCGCTGTTGGTGGAGCAGACATTAAGACCGTGGGCGTTTATCCGGTGGGAGTGGCAACCGACACAGACGTTGCCGTTGAGGATATGAGCGTTGGAATCGGTGTCGATGGTGTGAAAGGGGGAGCCTTCGCTTCCTCTCGTACCGTAGTAGTGGTGGGCTTTTTTATTGATGACGTTGGTGTTGGATTCCGGATGGCTTTCAATGCTCTGGATACGGTGGCAGTAGGCACAGGAGATCCCTTCGGCGTGGCTCTTGTTGGCGGCGTCGGGCATGGCGGTTTCACCCTTGGTCATCATGGCATCCAGATTATCAGCGGCTGGAGTGTGGCACTTGCCGCAGCTGTAGCGTCCGGCTGTTTTATCGGGGTGTTTATCCCAGACAGCATTATGGATCGGATCGGCAAAGGGTGCGGCCTGGCGGTGGATGGATGACTGAAATTCATCATAGATCACGGGGTGGCAGCTTTTGCAGGTTTCGCTGGATTCGAAGGTGTGGGCTTGATCATTTCCCCATAAAGCGAGGAGAAAAAGGGGGAGGGTTAAAAGGATTTTCATTTGTTGGCCTTATGATAATTATTATCTGATGATAAAATTATGGCAAAACTCTCTGAAACCCGCCTGACGGCGGGGCGGATTTACTCCTCTTTGGGTTCCTTGGCTTCGTCCATACCCTCTGGCATGGATGGACCGGACTCGACTTCGTTCAGGCAGGCTTCGAATTTTTCCTGGCACTCCTGATAGCACATCTCGGTGGGTGTTTCGTTATCACAGGTGTTGTTGCACGCCATCAGTTCGGTTTCACAGATGTCGGCTTGGTCTTCTGTGGCGGCAGAGGCATAGAGCAAAGCGGCAGTTACGGTAACAAGTGTCATCATGGATGCTAGTTTCATTAAGTGTTTCCTTGAAATGTAATGTTTGGGTGGTGCGCTTTTGAAAGGGTGTATGCCGTGGGTTTCGTGCCACCTCCTGTGCAGGTCAAAGTCAAACCGGATATTATACTCCCGAAAATCAAAAATGTTGGTGACGAAAAACGGATTTGGTTATAATGGCGCAAAATTTTTCCAAAGGCCACACGTGAGCGAATTTAACAACGTGACAATTGTCAAAAAAGCCAACCGCTATTTCGACGGCAAGGTAACGAGCCGCACCGTGAAATTTGAAGACGGCACACGCAAGACCCTCGGCATCATGATGCCGGGCGAATACACCTTCGGGACGGCGGAAGCGGAACTGATGGAGATTCTGGAAGGCGATCTGGAAGTGAAACTGCCCGGCAGCGACAGCTGGATCACCATCAAGGGCGAAGGCAGCTTCGAAGTCCCCGCCAACAGCAGCTTTGATCTGAAAATCTACGGGGTCACCGACTACTGCTGCTCCTACTTTGCCTAAGGCAAAGAGGCTGTGAATTTCCTGGCCCACCTGCTTCTCTCCGCCCATGACGAGGAGGAGATGGTGGGCAACCTCATGGGTGATTTTCTCCGGGCCGGGGAAGAGAGCACTTACAACGACACCTTCCGACGCGGAATTGTGCTGCACCGCAAAATCGACGCCTTCACCGACGCCCACCCCTGTTTTATGCAAAGCCGCCACCGTATTGCTCCGGAGCTTCGCCGCTATGCCGGCATCATCGTCGATCTCTTTTACGACCACTTTCTAGCCAGCAATTTTGAACACCACCACGATGAAACGCTGGAGGATTTTACAAACCGCGTCTATAAACTGCTGCGCCATTACGAGCCTATATTGCCGCCCAGATTGCAGGCGATTTTGCCGCCGTTGATGGCCAACAACTGGCTGTTGGCCTACCGCAGTATCGAAGGGACAAGGCGGGCACTCGACGGTATCTCCCGCCGCCGTCTGCGCCGCTATGTCAAACTTGACGACTCCGTGGCCCAGCTGCGGGACGATTACGAGGGGTTTGGTGCAGATTTTGAAGCCTTTTTTCCAAAACTTCGGGAGTTTGCCGCTGAAGAGCGGCAAAAACTCTTAGGCTAGATCCTTTTGCGCCGCCTTTTGCAGAGCGGCTTTCCA
>QKHD01000403.1 GCA_003250175.1 Helicobacteraceae bacterium | reverse complement strand
GGGTTTCTGGCCCTGGACCGCAACAATGACGGCAAGATCAACAACGGTAACGAGCTCTTCGGCACCAAGAGCGGCGACGGCTTTTCAGAGCTTGCCGTCTATGACAAGGACAAAAACGGCTGGATCGACGCCAACGATGCCATCTTTGACAAACTGCGTGTCTGGATCAAGGACGACTCCGGAGCCGACCGGCTCGTGGCCCTGGGTGAAGTGGGCATCGGAGCCATCTATCTGGGTAATGCGGAGACCCTTTTCGCCATGAACGACGAAACCAACAGCGAAACCTACGGCCAGCTCAAACAGACCGGCATCTTTCTAAAAACAAACGGCGACGTGGGCACGGTGCAAAACGTCGATTTTGCCGTCCGCTCCGGAGCCCAGATGCTGGCGGACACGGAAGAAGAATTAGCGGCCTACGCCGCCATGAGTGACTACAGCGAGTTTGCCGTTACTTCAACAGAACGCCCCAAGTTGACCATGGACGATGCGGGGAAAAAACAGGGTGATATTATTAACGCCCATAATGAGAAACGCTCCGCTTTGCAGCAAAAACTCTCCCAGCTCGAATCACGCCTCAGCTACACCACGTCAAGCCAGGATACAGTCCGCCTGAACTCCCTCATCGCCCAGACCAAGTCGGAGCTTTCCGCCGTGGAGACGGAGAGTCTGCTGCAGCTCTTTAATACGGTGGCCTAGTCCCGGTCGATAAAACGGTCCAGCGTTTTGGCGGCGATCAGGTCGCCCCAGACGTTGACCGCCGTGCGGAACATATCCAGCACACGGTCCACCACCAAAATCACCCCGATATACTCCAGCGGTAGGCCAATGATGCCTAAAATCATGGTCAGCATCACGATACTCGCCCCCGGAATCCCCGCCACGCCGATGGAGGTGAAGGTGGCGGTGATAAAGATGAGCAGTTGCTGGGAAAAGCTGAGGTCCACCCCCGCCAGATTGGCAATAAACATCACGGCAATCGACTCATACAGCGCCGTACCGTCCATGTTAATGGTTGCCCCTAGGGGAATGACAAAGCCCGCACTCTTTTTACTGACGCCGCCTTCTTTCTCCGCCCGGTCCATGGAGACGGGAATGGTTGCCGCGCTGGACGCCGTGGAAAAGGCCAGCAGCACCGCCTCTTTGACCTGGGAAAAGTAATGCAGCGGATGAAAGCGCCCGATAAAAAGAGCCAGAGCCGGAAGGGTCAGGGTAGCGTGCAGCAGCAGGGCCAGCACGACGCAGAGGGCATACTCCCACAGCTCCAGCAGCGCACCGACCCCTTCCTTGGCAATTACATAGGCGATGATGGAAAAGACCCCGATAGGGGTGAGGCGCACGATCCAGGAGGCGATGAGGATCATGGCGTCGTTGACGGCCTCGAAAAAGAGCTTGGCCGTGTCGCGTTTTTCTTTGGTGACGTAGAGCATGGCCACGGCAAAAAGCACCGCAAAGAAGATCACGGGCAGGGCCTTTCCGGAGGCGAAGGAGGCAAAGAGGTTGGAAGGAAAGATGGAGAGGATCAGGTCGCCAATAACCAGCTCTTTGGCTTCGACGATATGCTCCGGAGCCGGGGCCGAACTTCCCGGGTCAATCAGCTGCATAACGGTCATCCCCATGAGAACGGCCAGGGAGGTGGAGAGCAGGTAAAAGCCGATGGTCATGGCCCCCATGCGCTTGAGCCGTTCCACGGAGCCAAGCCCCACAACCGCCACAAAGACCGCCGCAAAGACCAACGGCATGATGAGCATCTTTAAGAGTGCGATAAAGATATCACCCAGGATTTTAAGATCGACGGCAAGCTGGGGAAAAACGTAGCCAAACACCCCACCCAGGAGAATCCCGACAAGCGTGAGGTTCTCCGTGGTGAGGTAGCGGGACATTATTTAAAGAGTACCGAACCCAGACGTACCATGTTGCTGCCGCAACGGATGGCCAGTTCGAAATCGCCGCTCATCCCCATGGAGCAGATGGAGGCATCAGGAAGTTGCTCGAAGATGGCGCGGGTGGTTTCAAAGCTTTTTTGAATCACCGCGTCGTCTTCCACATGGGCTCCGATGGTCATGACCCCTTTGAGATTAAGGTTGGGGCAGGAGGCCGTGATGGTGGTAAATACATCCACCGCTTCCTCCGGAGTAACGCCGCCTTTGGTCTCTTCATAAGCGCTGTTGATCTGCAACAGGGCGCTTAGTTTTTTGCCTTTGGCGGCCAGACGCTGATCAATGGCCTGGGCCAGCTCCAGGGAGCTGACGGAGTGAATCAGGGCAGGATTCAGGTCGATCAGTTTATTGATCTTGTTGCTTTGCAGGTTGCCCATGAAGTGCCAGGAGAGGGGAAGATCGGCAAGCTGCTCCATCTTGCTCTCCATGTCCTGCACCTTGTTTTCGCCAAAGGCCCGCTGGCCCTGGGCATACAGGGCGGCCACTTCGTCGGCGGTGGAGTATTTGCTGACGGCGATGAGTTGAACAATGTGGTGGGCACTCACCGCCAGGCGAGCCTTTTCGATGCGTTCCATTACGAGGTCGAGTGAGGTCATGGTGTTATCCTGCGGCAATTCGGGTGATGTCGTTGTAGAGACCCAGCAGCATGAGGCTGCCCAGAACCACCCAGCCGCCCAGGGTCAGGGCGTAGAGGACGCGGTCGCTGGGGGCACGCCGGGTGAGCATCTCGTAGAGATTAAAGAGTATGTGCCCACCGTCCAGCGCCGGAATGGGCAGCAGGTTCAGCACACCGAAGTTGACGGAGAGCAGGGCAGCCAGCAAGAGCAGTGAGACCAGACCCGCTTCCGTTGCCTTGGCAGTGTAGTCGACGATGGAGACCACCCCGCCCACGTTATCCACGGAGACCACGCCGGTCAGCAGCTTTTCCACTCCGGTGATGATCAGGGTGCTGGCCTCGACGGTTTTATCCCAGGCCACGCCAAAGCCCTCCAAAAAGCCGTAGTGCATGGTGACGGTCTCTCCGGAGGCGACCACACCGATCATCATGCGCTGCACGGTTTCGCCAAAGATGTTTTGCGCCTCTTTATACTCCGGAGTCAGATAGACCATGCGGGGCTGGCCGCTGCGCTCGACCGTGAGGTCGATGCTGTTGCCTCCGGAGGCCTGGATCTTTTCGCCGATCTCGCCCCACATGCGGACATTTTCTCCGTTGATGGCGATGATCTTGTCGTTTTGAAGCAGTCCGGCCTTTTCAGCCGGAGAGTCTTTGACCACTTCGCCCACGGTGGTGGAGAGAGCCAAGGAACCCATCCAGGAGACGATGACATAAAAGACAAAGGCGATCAGAAAGTTGGCAAAGGGGCCCGCAAACAAAATGGCGATGCGTCCCAGAGGGGTGAGGGCGTTGTAGCTGTCTGGATCAAGGCTTCGCTTGGTCGGGTCACTGTCGTCCTGGCCCTTCATCTGCACGTAGCCGCCCAGGGGGATCATGGCGAGGCGGTACTCCGTATCGCCCCAGCGTTTGGCAAAAATACGGGAACCGAACCCGATGCTAAAGACCTCGACCTTGACGCCGAGGCTGCGGGCCGCCAGAAAGTGGCCCAGTTCGTGGAAAAAGATCAGCAGAGAGAGGACAAAGAGGGAGACGACAATGCTCATGGCTTAGTTGTTACCCTTGAAATAGGCGAGCACATACTGGGCTCCGGAGTAAAGGGTCAGAGCCACGGCAATCCATAGGAGCACGTCGCCGAACGGCCATTCCATCATCAAAAAGCCGATGGCGACGATCTGGGCAAAGGTTTTGAGCTTGCCCGCCATGGAGGCGGAGACATCTTTGCCTTCACTGACCGCGACGATGCGAAGTCCGGTGATGAAAAACTCGCGGCTTAAGATCAAAAAGACCGCCCAGGCGCTGGCGGTACCCAGGATCATCAGACCCAAAAAGGCGGCCAGGGTGAGCATCTTGTCGGCCAGCGGGTCCAGGATGGCACCCAGTTTGGTCTGCTGGTTCCAGGCACGGGCGATGTAGCCGTCGAAAAAGTCCGTGACGGAGGCGATGACGAAGATCAGGGCGGCGAAATAGTTCAGCCACGAGGCGTGAATCCCGGCGAGCAGGGCACTGTCACGTTCGACCAGAAAGAAGAACATCAGCGGGGTCAGAAGGACCCGAAAGGCCGCCAGGATATTGGGGAGGTTGATCATGTAAAGGAGCTGCCGCCGTCAGCGATGATGGTCTGTCCGGTGATCCACTTGGCATCTTCGGAGCAGAGGAACTTGGCGATGCCTGCCAGGTCGTCCGGCTGACCCATACGGCCCAGCGGAGTGCGGCTGATAACGTCTTGTTTCAGCTGGTCGAAGTTGGGGAAGGCACGCAGCGCGTCGGTTTCGATGGGGCCTCCGGAGAGGGCGTTGACGCGGATGTTTTTCTCGGCCAGTTCGAGGGCGGCGTATTTGACCATGATCTCAAGGGCCGCTTTGCTGGAACCGTGACCGGCGTAGTTTTCCGTGTGAACGAGGTTGCCGGTGGAGCTCATGGCGACGATGGCTCCGCCGCCGATTTTTTCCATCCGTTTGGCCGCTTCCTGGGCACCGACGACAAAGGCCAGAACGGTTGCGGTGTAGATGTTGTTGAGCCCTTTGGGTTTAAGACGCATGAAGGGTGCAAAACCGCCTACGACCGGACGTCCGGAGATGATCGCGTTGGAGATGAAAAAGTGCACGTCGCCGAAGTCGGTGTCAACCTGGGTGAAGAGCTCTTTGTAGCTGTCCGGCTCGAGGATGTTGAGGGGGTAGTGCTTGGCCTTGACCCCATAGGTGCTGCTCAGTTCCTTGGCAATGTTCTCCGCCTCTTCGGCATTGGAGTTGTAGGTAAAGGCGATGTTGGCACCCGCCTTGGCAAATTCATAGATGATCGCTTTGCCGATACCTTTGGTACCGCCACTGAGAACTAAGGTTTTTCCCTGAAAACTCATCGTTATAATCCTTTAATTGAGTAGTCCGCCAGGACTTTTTCGATTTTTTTGTAGTTGGATGCCTCCGGAGCCACGAGAGGCAGTCGGTATTCCAGACTGGGCAGAAGGCCGGCGATGTACATGGCCGCTTTGACCGGAATGGGGTTGCTCTCGCAAAAGAGCACTTTGTTGAGCGGGTAAAGCTCCAGATTGATCGCCTGGGCGGTGGCGTAGTCACCGCTCTGCGCTGCCCGAATGAGCGCGCTCATTTTATCAGGCATTAGGTTTGCGGTTACTGAGATGGTACCGTGGCCGCCGTTGGCCATGATGGCGTAGTTGATCGCATCGTCGCCGCTGATGACGGTCATCTCCGGACGCAGGGAGACCAGGTTGATGGTGCGTTCGACCGACCCGGTGGCCTCTTTGACGCCCATGATGTTGCTGCAGTCGTCATAGAGGCGTACCACGGTATCGGGCTCCAGGTCGACGCCGGTTCGCCCGGGGACGTTATAGAGCATCAGGTCGATATCGATGGCGCCTGCGATCGCCTTGTAGTGCTGATAGAGACCTTCCTGCGTCGGTTTGTTGTAGTAGGGGGTGACGGCCAGGATGGCGTCGGCACCGGCGCTTTGGGCAAATTTGGCGAGATCAACCGCCTCTTTGGTGGCGTTGCTGCCGGCTCCGGCGAGAACCTTGGCGCCGGTCCCTTTGGCAACGGCCACGGCGATTTCGATGCAGCGTTTGTGCTCGTCGTGGCTGAGTGTGGCGCTTTCGCCGGTGGTGCCGACGGGTACGACCACGTCGATCCCGTTGGCAATCTGACGCCGAATCAGGGCGGCGTAGGTCTCTTCGTCGATCTCACCGTTTCTAAAGGGTGTGATCAGTGCGGTCATGGATCCGCGCAGGTGGCTCATTGTTCGTTCTCCTTCGTTGTCGTGGCCTCTTCTTTTTTCAGAATCAGCGTGGTGGAATTGTTCGTGTTAAAGTAGCGCTCCGCTACCTCTTTGATCGTCTCCAGATCGAGGGCGTCGATCTGCTCTTCGTAGGTCATCAGGGGCTTGATATCGCCTCTGGCCAGGAAAGAACCGAAAAGGTTGCTCACGTTGGAGGCGCTTTCGATGCTGTAGATAAAGTCGGACTTGGTGTTGATCTTGACCTTGTCCAGCTCGGACTGCTTGACGTTGCCGTTTTTGACGCCGTCAAGCTCTTTGAGAATGATCTGCTCCACATCCTCGGCTTTGACACCGGGGTTGCAGACGGCGACGATCATAAAGACACCCGGATCGATCAGGTCCATCGCGTAGGCGAAGATCTGGTTGACGATGCGCTCTTCGTCGACGAGCTTTTTCTCCAGCCGGCTGCTCTTGCCGCTGGAGAGAATCTCGCTGATGGCATTAAGGGCAATCAGGTCGCGGTCTTGGAAATTGGGGATGTGGTAGGTGATGGCCAGCATTTCCACTTCGCTCTCTTTTTGTACCAGCACCCGTTTGGCGCCGTCTTGCTTGGGCTCTTTCGTGTGCACCTTGGGAATCTCCGGACCGGCCTTGATGGCACCGAAGTGCTTGTCGGCCATCTTGAAGAGGGCCTCTTTGTCGAAGTCGCCCGCTACCACCAAAATAGCGTTGTTGGGCTGGTAGAAGGTGTTGTGGAAGCTCTTGATATCGTCAATATCCCAGTGGTTGATATCTTCGATAAAGCCGATGGGCGTCCAGTGGTAGGGGTGATACAGGTAGGTGTTGTTAAACAGCCTAAAATAGAGATACCCCATGGGGTTGTTATCGGTCCGCCAGCGGCGTTCTTCCGCCACAACCAGGCGCTCGGGCTGGAACTCTTCGTCTTTGAGACTGAGATTGGCCATCATGTCCGCAAAGAGTGAAAGGGACTTGTCCATATTGCGGGCCACGGTCTTGATAAAGTAGTGGGTGTAGTCAAACCCTGTGGAGGCGTTATTGACCCCGCCGAAACCCTTGACGATCTCGTCGAACTCTCCGGCCTTCATGTTGTCGGTGGACTTGAAGTTGAGGTGCTCGAGCATGTGGGCGATACCGCTTTTGCCCATGGTCTCGTTGCGGCTGCCGACTTTGTAAAAGATATCCACGCTGACGACGCCCGTGCTGTTATTAAGAGGAATCGCCACGACCTCCATCCCGTTTTTCAGGGTATGGGTGTAGTGCGTGGGTAGGCTGTTTTTAGACATTAGCGCTCCTGCTAGAAATAGTATGAATAGGGCAACTCTCATCGGTCCGCCCCGACGGCGTCGGCGACGTGCTTGAAACCGTCTTGTTCCAAGAGTTTGACAAGCCCTTTGTTGATCTCGCGAACCATGGCCGGGCCTTTAAAGATCAGGCCGCTGTAGACCTCGACCAGCTGTGCGCCCGCGCGGATGCGGCGGTAGGCTTCCTCTGCGGTGCTGATGCCGCCGACGCTAATCAGCGTCGTTTTGCCGAAAAACTCTTTGGCGATTGCATCGAAAAAGGCAAAGCTCTTCTCCCGGATCACCTCACCGCTGATGCCGCCGAAATCCTTGGCGTTGGGCAGTAGGCTGTAGTCGTTGGAGGTGTTGTTGGCCACAACGCCGTTTACTCCCGCTTCGATCGCCGCGCCGATGAGGGTCTTGGCCGTTGCAAGGTCAAGATCCGGAGCGATCTTGAGGTAGATCGGTTTGTCGGTCAGGGGTTTCATCTTGCCCAGAAGCTCTTTGATAAAGCCTTCGTTTTGCAGGTCTCGCAGCCCCGGCGTGTTGGGGGAGGAGATGTTGATGATGAAAAAATCGCCCTTGTCCTTAAAGGTGTCCGTCAGCGTGACGTAATCGTCAATCGCCTTCTCCGGAGGGGTGATCTTGTTTTTCCCGATGTTGATCCCCAGGGGGGTGGCAAAGGGGTAGCGGGCCGCGACACGCTTGGCGATTTTTTCGGCCCCTTCGTTGTTAAAGCCCATGGCGTTTTGCAGGCTTTCATGCTCCGGAAAACGGAACAATCTAGGCTTGTCGTTGCCCGGCTGGGGCAGGGGAGTAAAGGTGCCGATCTCCACAAACCCGAAGCCCAGCGCCGGAAGGCTGTGGAACATGGTGGCGTTTTTATCAAACCCTGCGGCAAGGCCGACGGGGTTGAGGTAGGTGATCCCGTCGACGGTCTGGTTGAGGCGCTTGTCGTGAACAAAGTTTTTTGACGTCATGTAGTTGATGACGGGATAAAAAAGCATGTAGTTCTTGAGGAAAAACTCCGCCACGTGGTGCGCTGTCTCCGGATCGAGCTTGAACAGCAGGGATTTAATCGTCTGATAACCGAGCATGCTGGATAGTTCACCTTTTGTTTTTGAAGCCATTATACTCAAAGTGACGTAAAAGGAGAATAACCCTCCGAAATTAGCGGGGAAGTCACAAGGTTGGCTTTTGTTTTGTTATCGGGAAGTGAAAAGTGCATCAGGGGGATGATTGTCAAATGAAGAGCTAAAGAGGTATTTTGTAGACTGTTCGTTAAAAGTGAGAGGAATGAAAAAGTGATCGAGGCGATACAAGAAGGATATTTACAACAAAATATTGTAACGGTACTTGGTATTTCGCAAGCAGCGGTTAGTTTAATAGTAAAGAAGTCG
>QKHD01000187.1 GCA_003250175.1 Helicobacteraceae bacterium | reverse complement strand
ACCTTGTTGTGGGTGGCCCAGGTGCTCATGTTGGTGATCTTGGCGTGCAGGGCGGCGTCTTGAATAATGGTGATCTCATCCTTCTTGCGGCTGAGCTTCTCTTCGTTCACTTCCAGGTTGTCCTGCAGGTCCTTGACCTCTTCCAGGGTCTGCACAAAGGCCTTGTAGCGGTCGATATCGCTCTGGGAGGGAACACGCCCCTCCTTCTTGGCCTTCATGATCTTATCCTTCAACCCTCCGGAGCTCTCCTGGGCCTGACGGATCAGGTGCTGTTTCTCCTGAAACGCCTTACGCATGGCGTCAACCTTGGTCTGAAGCTCCTTGATCTCTTCCTGGAACCCCTTGAGGGTCTTTTGCTCCTCCACCGTAGCCGCGGGCTCGATGATAAAGAAGTTATCCGAGCCCTTGAGCAGGGTTTTAACGACAATATGGCGTGAGGCGATCATCTTGACGTTGGAATAGAGGGTGCCGATCTCGATACGCTTGGCCCGGATCGTCCCGCCGATGGCCGCATCGACACTCACCTCATCCCCGACGATGACGCCGTTTTCCAGTTGACGCACATAGACCTTCTTCGCCTCCACGTAGCCCCGGTGAATCCCGATGGCCGCCTCCTTGGCGAAGATCTTGCTGGTCTTGTGGGTCTGGCCATTGACGGTGACCTTCTGGGCGCGCACCTCCGCCCCGCTGGCCACGCTGCCGCCCACCTTGATCTCGCTGGCTTCCACCTTGGTATTGGGGCCGATGTTATCCTCGCCTTTGCCCTTGCCGCCCAGGGCAATCTTAATATCCTTGTCCATCTCGGCGTTGATGTTACCCGTAGCGCGGAAGTTGGCCTCGTCGATCTCCAGCTCGTCGGCGATACGCAGGCTCTCGGCGCTCAGGTTGACATACCCTTTCACCTTGGCCACATAGAGAATCTTCTCCGGAGTCTCCTGTACCTCGATACTCTGGGTATCGGGCACAAAGGTCGGTTCATGGGACACCTTAGGCTCCGGAGCGGGGATCAGTTGCCCTCGGAAGTTCCGCCCCGGGGTACCCTGACGGGGTTTGATGTACTCCACCGCCACTTCGCCCGCTTCGATGGTGGTGATAAAGCCGCGTTCACGGTAATCGACGCGCTTTTTCTCATCCTGGGCTTCAGCCTTTTCCGTATGCAGGCGGATGGCGTCATTGACGGTCGGAACCGGTTCGATCCATCGGCAGAGCTCCAGGGTGTAGTCCTCGTCCAGGCGGTCATTGACCCGGATCTTGGTGACCATGTTTTTAATCCCGTCGCGCATCTTGGCATCGAAGAGATCGATCAGCATGCCGCTTCGGAGTTTGCGCTTGTTCAGCTCCTTGAGCAGGGCCGATTCCAGGGAGGGGGAGTATTTGAAGACCGACTCTTTCTTCACCACGCCGTTGGCCCGGGAGAAGACCTTGTTGGCCCCCACCTGCATCACCAGATCGAGCTCCGGATTTTTCTTTTTGGGGAAGATGTTGATCTCGTAGTTCTGGCTGATCACCAGAGCGGGGTCGAGGAGCTTGCCCTCGTTTTTGAGCTTGTCGGCGACCTGGCTGTCGATCTCGACGCTCTCTTCGCTTCCGGGCATGGTCACGGTCGTGCGGACATGCACCAGGTCAAAGTCCAGCTCCGAAGGGTCTACCTTCGTCTCTGCGGCGAACTGCTTGAGGGTCTTGGGGATGCTGTTGGTACGGCGGATGGAGAAGTTCCCCACCGCCCCCTTCTTCGCTCCGTCACCCGAGTGGTCGCTGTCAAAGATGTCGAATAAGCCCACGTCTGTCCTTTGCCTGATTTTTATGCCTGTCCCTTAAGCATTACGCGTATTGTAGCAAAGCCTGTTCCAAAACTAGTTAAAGCCCTCCGGAGATATAATCCCGTATGTTTAAAGCCTTTTTTACCAACTCCTCCGGTATTCTTGTCTCCCGTCTTCTGGGCTTCGTCCGTGACGTCCTGACCGCCTCGGTGCTAGGGGCCAATATCTTCTCCGATATCTTTTTTGTCGCCTTCAAGCTGCCCAACCTCTGGCCTTTATCCCCTCCCTCTCCTTTGCGAGACACAAGAGCCGCTTTAGTTACGAGATTTTCTTCTGGCTCATGGCCGTGGTGGCGGGGCTCTCCATCGTGGTCAACCTCTTTAGCTACGCCGTCACGACGCTCATCGCCTTCGGTTTTGACGAAGCAACTAGGGAGATGACCGCCCCCTTGGTGGCCATCAACTTCTACTACCTCGACTTTATCTTTGCGGTGAGCTTCCTGGCGGGCATGCTGCACTACCGCAAGCACTTCGCCACCACCGCCTACGCCACGGCGCTTCTTAACATCGCCCTCATCATCGCCCTGCTCTTGGCCCAGGGGATGGAGAAACTGGAGATCGTCTACTACCTTAGCTACGGGGTTCTGGCAGGCGGGGCGTTGCAGCTGGCCGCCCACCTCTACGCGGCCAAAAAAACCGGGGTGTGCAAGGTGCTCATCGCCGGGGCCAAGAGCGACGCGGACTCCTCCGACGATACGGGTCGGTTTAAAAAGGCCTTCTTCCCCGCCATCTTCGCCTCCTCCGCCTCCCATGTCTCCGCTTTTCTGGACACCTTCCTGGCCTCCTTTCTCATGGCAGGAAGCATCAGCTACCTCTACTACGCCAACCGCATTCTGCAGCTGCCCCTGGCGGTCTTTGCCATCGCCGTCTCCATCGCCCTCTTCCCCGCCATTGCCCGGGCCATTAAAAACGCCGACCTGAACCGGGCCTCCGGACTGCTACGAAAAAGCACCTGGATGCTCATGTATCTGCTCTCCCTCTCCACCGTGGGCGCGGTCATTCTCTCCGATGAGATCATGTGGCTGCTCTTTGAACGCGGCGCCTTTACCCGTGAAGACACCCTGGAAAGCGGCTGGGTGCTGATGATGTACATGGTGGGGCTCCTCCCCTTCGGTCTGGCCAAGATCTTCAGCCTCTGGCACTTCTCCCACCATCGGCAAAAGGCGGTGGCCAAGATCACGGCCGTTTCGCTGATCGTCAATATCGTGCTCTCCCTGATATTGATCGTGCCCATGGAAGCCGCCGGTCTGGCCCTGGCCAGCAGCCTCTCCGGAGTGGTGCTCTTTTGGATGAACTACCGGCTCTATCGCAAGGACGCGGTCACCGTGATCTTCACCGCCCCTCGCCTTCTTTGGCTGCTTTTGAGTATAATCGCCTTTAGTTTATTGCTGCTGGCGTTTAAATGGACGCTGGCCCACTACGGTCTGGTATTGCAAGGATAGTGACTTTGGATTTTTTTCTCTACGACTCCCACACAAAACAAAAACGAAAATTCGAGCCCATTGAAGCGGGCAAGGCGCGCATCTATGTCTGCGGCCCCACGGTCTATGACTACTCCCACCTGGGTCACGCCAAGAGTGCCCTCTCTTTCGATCTGCTGGCCCGAACGCTGCGTGCCGCAGGCTTTGACGTCACCTTCGCCCGCAACATCACCGACATCGACGACAAGATCATCAAAAAGAGTTTCGAGACGGCCACCCCCATCCACGACCTGACCGACTTTTACACCCGCAACTACCGCATGGAGATGAAACTGCTGGGCATCCGGGACCCCGACCTCGAACCTAAGGCCACGGACAACATCGACGCCATGGCCGAACTGGTTCAGACCCTGCTGGACAAGGGCCACGCCTACCAGATGGCCAACGGCGACGTCTACTTCGATACGGCCAGCGACTCCGCCTACGGCTCCCTCTCCGGAGCGATGCAGGAGGACAA
>QKHD01000064.1 GCA_003250175.1 Helicobacteraceae bacterium | reverse complement strand
AGACGACAATGGGGATATCCGGGTCTTGGAGCATGTTAAGGAAGAAGATCTGCTCTTTGTTGCGGGGTTTGACCACGAAGTGTCGCAGACGGTCTTCATCAATCCGCTCGAAGTGGCCGTTTTTGTACATCATGAGGATGTGTTCACCCGTGTCTTCACAGATAAACTCGACGTTGGAGAAATTGGAAAGCTCCAGACCGAAATCGGTGGGCTTCATCTCCTTGATCAGCTCTTTCTGGCTGGACTGGATGGTGATCTCCTGGATAAAGGAGTAGTTCTCCACGTCGGTGACGCGGTCAACCTGCAGCGGTTCGGCACCCAGCTTGACGCTTCGGGCGCGGATGCGCATGGCGATGTCGTTGGAGACGACGGTGCTGCCCGGAAAGCACTGGGCAATTTCCAGGATTTTGCGGTCATTGAGGATGTTGGGGTTTTCGTTGTGACGAACGACCTTGTACTCCTGCTTGGAGACCATTTCGAAAATCGCGCCGTCAAGGCTGACCTTGACCACGGAGAGGGTGCCCAGAGGACAGTCGATATCGTATTCGTCGACGGTCTCGGCACGATCGAGCATGCGGTTGAATTCCCGCGCCTGGAAGTTGATGTCGTTAAAACCGCTTTTTTTCGCGTCGATCTCGTCCAGGACGGTTTCGGGGATAATCACCCGGTTGGTACCTTCGTCGGAGATTTCCAGGATGCTGAAGATATTGTCCAGGATGACGGAGGTATCCACTACATAGGTCTTGCCACTGCTCATTCATATTCCTTACGCTGATGTGATAGACCCAATTATGCTACAATTCCGTTAAAAAAAGGGTTTGGGCGTGGCACTCGTTGATCTCCAGGGTATCTGTAAACACTATGAGGCGCAGAAGATTCTGGAAAACGTCGACTTTCATATCGAAGAGGGTGAGCGGGTCGCCATCGTCGGCAAGAACGGCTCCGGAAAATCGACCCTGATGAAGATCGCCGCCGGCATGCTGGATTATGACGAGGGCAAGCGCATCACCCAGCAAAACTGTACCGCCAAGATGCTCCCCCAGGTGCCCAAGTTCGACGCCGGGCTAACCGTGCGAAACGCCGTGGAAAAAGAACTCACCGAGCTGCACGCCGCCAAAAAACGCCACGAGGAGCTGGTGCACTTCATCAGCGCCAATCCGGAGGACAAGGAGGCGCTGAGCGCTCTCACCAAAGTCAGCTCCTACCTCGACTTTCACAACGCCTGGAACCTGGACGACAAGATCGAGCGGGTCATGCAGGTTTTTGATCTAAAATCCTACGAAACCCGCGACGTCAACTCCTTAAGCGGAGGCGAACAGCGCCGCGTCGCCCTGGCGGGGCTGATCTTGAAGAAACCCGACCTGCTCCTGCTGGACGAACCGACCAACCACCTCGACGTCTACATGGTGAAGTTTCTTGAAGAGATTCTGCTCGCCGAAAAGTTCACCATCCTCTGCATCTCCCACGACCGTTACTTTATCGAGCGCCTCGCCACCCGCACCGTAGAGGTCGAAGACGCCGGTATCCGCAACTTTAAAGGCGGCTACGAATCCTACCTGATGCAAAAAGAGGCGCTACTGCAATCGATGGTCAAAACCCACGAAACCCTGCTCAAGCACCTCAAGGCCGAGGAAGACTGGCTTCGCGGCGGCGTACGCGCCCGCCTCAAACGCAACGAAGGGCGCAAGGCGCGGCTTATGGACATGCGCAAAGAGGCCAAGAAAAACCCCAGCGTCATCCGGAAGATCACCATGGAGCTGGAACGCGAGCAAAAGGCCTTCAACCGCACCGAAGACGCCAAGAATAAAAAGAAGATGCTCTACGAGATCGACTACCTCAACCTCACCCTCGGCGGCAAGACCCTGATCAAAGACTTCACCACCAGGATTTTGCAGCGCGACAAGATCGCCATCGTGGGGAAAAACGGCGCGGGGAAATCCACGCTGCTGCGCATCATGCTGGGCACCCTCAAACCCGACGCCGGCAAGATCAAGCAGGGCGAGTTCTCCATCGGCTACTTTGACCAGCATCGGGAGATGCTCGACGACAACAAAGACCTGATCGAAACCTTCTGCCCCAACGGCGGCGACCGGGTCGACGTACGAGGAAGCAACATGCACGTCTACGGCTACCTCAAACAGTGGCTCTTCCCCAAGGAGTTTCTGGATAAAAAGATCGGCATCCTCAGCGGCGGGGAGAAAAACCGCGTCGCCCTG
>QKHD01000010.1 GCA_003250175.1 Helicobacteraceae bacterium | reverse complement strand
AGGAAGATATCCATTTCGCCACCGAATTCGGCTACGCTATCAAGCACTTGGGTATTGCTAAAAAAGTGGGCAACAGCGTGAGCCTGCGCGTTCACCCTGTCCTCATTGACAAAAACGAAATGATCTCCAAAATCGATGGCGTCATGAACGGTATCTCCGTCATCGGTGACCGCGTGGGCGAAACCATGTATTATGGCCCCGGTGCCGGCGGCGATGCCACGGCCAGCGCCGTTGTCGCCGACCTGATCGATATCGCCCGCGGCAGCGGCAGCGGCCCGGTTCTTGGCTTTAAACGTCCGTTGGAAAGCGGCTTGACACTCAGTAAAAAAGAGGATATCGTCAGTAAATACTATTTCCGTTTTGCGGTGGAAGACAAGATCGGTGTGCTGGAAAAAATCGCCGCGACGCTGGCGAAATTTAATATCTCCATCGAGACCTTTTTGCAAAAGAGCAAAAAGACCCACGCCAACCTGCTCTTTTCCACCCATGAAGCCAAAGAAGAAGACGTGCAGAACGCACTTGACACCATCAGCGCGCTGGATTTCATCAAATCCAAGCCGGTGATGATCCGCATCGAGGAATAACCCCGAAATGAAAACCGTTCAAAGCGTCTGTACCTACTGCGGTACAGGCTGCGACATCGTCGCCGAGGTGGATGGCAACTCCATCCAGAAAATCACCGCCGACAAAGAGGGCATCGTCTCCGAAGGCCGCCTCTGTATCAAGGGAAAGTACGGTTACGACTTTCTCTACTCCCCCAACCGGGTTACCAAACCCCGCATCCGCAGAAGTTTTATCGACGCCCACCGCGAAAGCTTTCCGGAATCGATCCAGAAACGTCTCTTTCTCCTCAAGGGCTTTGACGAAAACTTCATGGAGTGCAACGTCGAGCTGGCCTATGACATTGCTGCTTACAAGCTGGGCGAACTGGCTGAAAAATATGGCCCCCGTTCCTTTGCAGCTGTGGGTGGCGCACGAACCAACTGTGAAAGCAGCTACATTTTCCAAAAATTTGCCAGAGAAGTGATCGGCTCACCCCACGTGGATAACTGCGGCCGGGTCTGTCACGCACCGTCTCTCAAGGGCATGAAAATGACCATCGGCGAAGGGGCGGCGTCCGCTCCCTTTAACGACATCTACGAGACGGAGTACATGATCATCATCGGCTCCAATACGACCGAAGCCCACCCCATCGTCGCCAACCGCGTCATGGCCCAGACCAAACGGGGTGCCGGGCTCTCCGTCATCGATATCCGAAATATTGCCATCGGCAAGTTTGCCGATCACGAGCTGGTGATCCCTTATGAATCCAACCTGCTGGTCGCCAATATGCTGGCCTTTGTCATACTTTCCGAAGGGCTGCAAAACGATGATTTTATCGCGACCCGCACCAAAGACTTCGATGCCTATAAACAAGCGATTCTGAGCGACCCTTATGCCAATCCGGACTTTTTCAAAGGCCTCAAAGGCTACGAAACCCTTCCGGAGCAAATTCGCCAGACGGCACGCAACTATGCCAGCAAACGCTCCATGATCCTCTGGGGTCTGGGCGTAACCGAGCATCTCGACGGCAGCAAGGCCGTAGCGGGGCTGTGTAACCTGGCGCTGATGACGGGCAACGTAGGCAAACCGGGCGCAGCGCTCATGCCTCTACGTGGTCAGAATAATGTCCAGGGTGCCTGCGATATGGGGATGATGCCCTACTTCGACCCCGACTATGCCGAACCTAAAGAGATCGGCCTCATGACCCCCCAGCTGGTGGATGAAATGCTGGAAGGCAGGCTGAAAAGCCTCTGGAACATGAGCGAAGACCTGGGCCACATCCACCCCAATCAAAAAAAGGTACAAGAAGCACTCGCCAAGCTGGAGCTCTGCATCGTTAGCGACCTCTTCCCCAATGAGACGACCGAATACGCCCACATCATCTTCGGCGTCAAAAGCGCCTACGAAAAAGAGGGCATCTATATCAACGCAGAACGGCGGCTGCACTTCTCCCAGCCCCTTATCGAAAGCGATCTGCCCGACGACTGGGAGGTCATCAACGAAGTGGCCAAGCGCATGGGAAGCGATTTTGGTTTCACGGATCAGGAATCGGTCTGGAACGACACCCGCCAGAAGGCCCCGAACCGCTTCAGCGGTGCCAGCTATGAGAAACTCAAGGCCAACCGACGGGATGGTCTGCAATGGCCAGTCAAAGAAACGGGAACCGTCCGCCTCC
>QKHD01000242.1 GCA_003250175.1 Helicobacteraceae bacterium | reverse complement strand
CTCTTTAGCCCGCAGTATATTATTCCCATCGCCTACGATTCCGGAGGGGTGACGACCTCGACCGTCACCGTCCCACTCGTGGCGGCGCTGGGGCTGGGGCTGGCCAGCAACATCGACGGTCGCAGCCCGCTACTAGACGGCTTCGGGCTCATCGCCTTTGCCTCGCTTTTTCCCATGGTCACCGTACTGACCTACGGCATCATCAGCGAAAAACTATTTACCCTAAAAAAGGAGCGTAACCCATGAAATTCTCACTATTAATCGCTATTGTTTCGGAAGAACACGAAGAGAAGGCACGACAGATTGCCAAAGATATCGGAGCCGGAGGCGTAACCATTTTGCACGGTCGTGGTATCGGCGGTGAGGAGAAAAAGGTCTTTTGGGGCGTGACCTACGAAGGGTCGCAGTCCATCATGGTCTTTGTGCTGGAAAAGAGCCTCTCCCTCAAGGTGCTCAAAGCCCTTAAAATCGGCCTAAAGATGGACGAAGGCGACAGCGGCGTCGCCTTTACCCTGCCCCTGGAGCACGTCGCCGGCATTGACCTCAAGCAGATCAATAAATTTGAAGAAACCATTAAAGAGGAGATATAAATGATCGTCCAAGACATTATGAAACGCAACCCGCTCATGATCGACCCGCTCTCATCCCTGCGGGAGGCCCTGGCCATTATGAAGGATAAAAAGGTGAAATCCCTGGTCGTCAACAAGCAAAACCCCAATGACGCCTACGGCATCATCACCTACACCTCCGTCCTCAAAGCGATCGTGGCGGAAGACGGCGATATCGACCTGCTCAACGTCTACGATGTCTACGCCAAACCGGCGATTACCATCTCCAAATATGTCGATATCAAGCATGCGGCCAGACTGATGGTCAACCACTCCATCAAGCGCATTGTCGTCGCCGACTCCAACGAGATCGAAGGGCTGGTCACCATGACCGACATCATCGAAAACCTCATGGATATCAGCAACCTCTAAAGCGCACTTCCGATCTTCGGCAGGGTGATAAGCACCTCCACCCCGCCCTGCGGAAGGTTTTTGATACTCATATACCCGCCCAACTCCTGCTCGACATAGAGCTTGGCAGAGAAAAGGCCGATACCGGTCCGATGCTCTTCCGTAGTAAAATAGGGTTCAAACACCCGCTCCAACACCTCCGGATCGATCCCGTCACCGTTATCGCTGATGCTCATCTCCACACCGCTTGACTCCCGGCGTACCCGAATCGTCACACGTCCGTCACCCTGGAGTTTTTTCTTCTCTTTGGCCCTGATAATCGCCTCACGGGCATTGTTTAGGATGCCAATCAGCATGTGGTGAAAGTCGTTGGGGCGGCCAAGCAGCGTGATCTCGGCGGGGCAGTTTTCGTGGTGGTGTTTGAGCTCTTTGATCTCTTTGGGGCCCTCCTGGCAGGCCAGATCGAGATAGAGCCCGGCAGGGATAGCCTCGAGCTCCGCGTCCATCAAGAAGGCGACCTCCATGATATTTTCCAGCAGGGAGAAGGGGATTTTTTCTTTGCTTCCCTTCACCATCTTGGAAAATCCGTCAATGGTTTCCGACATGCGCGCGATCTGTCGGTTGGCTTTTTGAAGCGTGGCATCCATGTATTCCTGATTGAGCTCATTAAAGCGGAAGGCATCGTCGATATCCTGCAGCATAAGCCCCAATGCCGTCAAAGGCTGACGCCAGTGGTGGGAGACGGCGATCATCATCTCGCCCATGGCTGCGAGCTTGGACTGTTCGAGTAGCAGGGTCTCTTTCTCCCGTCGCTTGGCGATCTCTTCGTTGACGTACCCTTCCAAGGAGGCATTCCACTCCTCCAGGGTTTTTTTACGCCGAAACGAACTGACCGCAAAACCGATATCTCCGGCCAACTCCTCCAGCATCTCCACCTCTTTGGGGTCAAACCCTTCGCTTCGGGCAGAAAAGATCGCCAAGACCCCGAACGAAGGGGAAAAACTATCCTCTTTGAGGGGAAAGAAAAGCGCTGCCGCAGCCCCGGCTTCCGCCATCATGTGCATGGGAGCGCCCTCTTTATCAACCAGCTCCCAGGAGCGCCGCTTGTTCTGTTCCATCACACCGGCGGGAATATCCCCAAAGCAGGAGGCATCGGATAATCCGGGCAGTTGGGCCATGCGCAACAGCGCCGGATTCATATGGGAAGCCGCGGTATAGACGATATCCTCTTCCTTGTACCCGATCAGGGCCGCGGCATA
>QKHD01000028.1 GCA_003250175.1 Helicobacteraceae bacterium | reverse complement strand
CGGCTGATGGATAAAAAATTCGTCACCATCCACTTTCAAGACGCCATGCACCACCAAGACTACAAACAGGCCTACGCCATCGCCGATAAAAACGAAGAGATCAAATCGATGCGCGCCTATATGGACCTGGAGCGCCACTGGCAAAAAAACTTTAAAAAAGCCCGCAGCCTCCTGGGTTCCGGAGATGCCCAGAGCAACAAACGCCACATCGAACACATCCTGGGGCCTTTTTTGAAGGTTCCGGAGAAGAAGGTGATCATCGACAGCCTTCTGAACAACCACAAGCTCTGTATCAATGCCAAGCAGCTGGTAGTCAAACGGGACTTTGCCGGATTTTTTGCCCTGGCGGAGGAGCACCCCTTTTTACGGGAGGGGGATTTGTACCGCAATATCTTCCCCATGATCGAAAAGATTTTTACCCAGGTGGAGCTGCTGGAGCAGCAGAGCGATTATGACAAGGCCCTGGAGCTGTTGAAAAACGTGGAAAATCTCCGCCCCTTTGAGGAGCGCCGCTTGGAGCTGTGCGAGCGGATCGAAGAGAAAAACCGCCTGCGCCAGGCCATCGAGACCCAAAACCTCATCGACGGCTACAAACTGGTGGAGTTCTCCCCCAAGCTGGCCAAGTCTCCGGAGTTCGAGAGCTTTCAGCAGCAGTTCAAGCACGACACGGAACGCGCCCTGATGGAGGCCTTTAACGGCCAGACCAAGCGGGTGTTAGACATCTACGAAGCCTATCTGCCCGTGGATTACCTGCAATATAAAATCGCCGCCGTGGCCAAGGTGGCCTGCCTCTATGAAATCCGCTCGGCGGTGCTGAATAAGAGCCGGGTGGACTGGCCGACGACCATTAAAGAGTATGTGCAGCGTTTTGGAAAAGACGGTGAAATCAGCCGCATCTGCGCCAAGGGACGGCTCAAGGAGATTCTCGACGCCACCCCGACACCCAGGGACTTTAACGGCTACCTGGAGCTGGGACTTCCCGATTCGATTTTAGTGCCCGCCTAAAGCTCCCGGTGGTGGCTCATGGCATCACTGAGCATGTCCAGCAGTTTGTCGGTGATGTACTTGTTATCCAAGATCACAATGGAGAGGGCTTCAAACATGGTGAGCACATCCATGCTCTGTTCGGCGTCGCCCTCGATGTAAAAGTGGGGCATCTGGGTATCGTTGACGACACTCAGCTCCCCCTTGTGGCGTTTGAAAAAGCCGACGATCTCCCCCATCTTGTGTTCGATCTGTTCAAAGACCACGATGGACATCTGGATCTGATCGGATAACTCCCCCTCTTTCATTCGGGTGCGGTTGCGCAGCGTGTCGAGAATCGCCAGCAGCTTGTCGTCGAGCTTGTTGATGTACTTGCGGTTGAGCAGCAGCGCGTAGTAGAGGTTCACCAGACACTCTTTGCAGGAGAGGTCCTCTTTCATATTGGAGAAGTAACGAAAATCCTTGAAGTTCCCGTCACTCTTTTCCAGTCCGTTTTTGCGGGCTAGGTAGATAAAGATCGCCTGATCGAGCTCCTCGTAAAAGGATTCGATCTTCTGTTTGATCTCCCGGATGCCGTTATATTTGCGCTTGACTTTCCGGTTGTTGGCCGTGGATTCCACATAGGCGAAGATAACAAAAAAGAGGGTCGCGACAGCGGCGGTGAGGTAGAGTTCGAGCCGGAAGGTAATGAGCAGCCGGTTGATAAACATATCAAAAAAGAGCGGCGCACTCTGCATGTAGATAATACCCAGAGTATAGAGCGAGGCCACGGTGCTAAAGGCCGCCACCAGGGTAATCAGCAAGACCACCCGTTTTCCGAAGGTGGTTCCCAGGGTTCGTTGAACCGCCTTTTTGTACCGGGCGTAGAGCATCAGCCCGACAAAAAGGAGGATCAGTACGATAAAGGCGTTGACGGCAAAATCAAAGGTATATTCCATAGTGTCCTAACCACGTTCTTCCAAAACCGTCCGCGCGTCCTGAATGTCACGGGCGATCTGTGCTTTGAGTTCATCCAACTCGGCGAACATCATATTATCACGTATTCTCTTCACAAACTCTATGTCCGCCGTCTCCCCCGCCCGGGCGATATCCGCATCCAGAATATGGGTCTCCACGGCAAAACTTCCGTCCGTCGTCACCCGGTGGCCGATGAAGGCAACGGAGTCGTACCACTGCCCTTCGATACGGGTTTTGCAGGCATAGACCCCCTCGGCGGGAAGCAGAAAGTTTTTAATATC
>QKHD01000032.1 GCA_003250175.1 Helicobacteraceae bacterium | reverse complement strand
CGGAGCGCATAATGGCAAAGGATAGAAAGAGATTCCCCTCCCCGCTTTCCCAGCGGTTGTCCCGGCTTCCCAGACCTCCGGATTGCAGGTCGGCAACCACCGCAAATGGCGGTTTGGTGCCGTTTTTGAGCAGTCGTTTGGCCTCCAGCTGGGTGGAGTCCAGAATCTTATGAAAGAATATCTCCAACGCTCAGCCTTTTGCCCCGAAGATAGCTGGGGGCGTCGGTGGGATTTTTAGACGGCGCCTGGAGCGTCTCGATCCGGAGACTCCCCTCTAAGCAACCGACAAGTACGTGATCTTTCTCAATGGCCAGAATTTCTCCGGCCTTATGGATGCCCTCTGCCTGATGCAGTTGCAGGGACTTGATGGCCAGTTTACTTTCCAGAAAAACACCGGGCCAGGGGTAGAACGCCCGGTATTTCCGATCCACTTGCACCGCTGTGGAAAACTCTACTTGAGCTTCCTGTTTGGTTCTTTTTTTCACATGGCTGGCATCACAGCTTTTTTGGGCCAACGGACGCAGTTTTTTAAAGCCTTTAAGGACATCGATACAGAGCGCTCCGGCAAGAACGGCCAGCTCATCCATGAGTGCCTCGCTGGTACGTTCGCGAACTCCTTCGTGGTAAATAAAGCCCAGCATCTCGCCGCTGTCAAGTCCCAATTCCATCCGCATGGCCGTCACACCACCCAGGGCGTCACCGTTGAGCAGCGTCTCCTGGATAGGGCTGGCGCCGCGGTAAGCGGGCAGAATAGAGGCATGCAGATTAATGCAGGGGGCAATATCCAGCAGCTCCTGTTTCAGCAGCTGACCATAAGCGGCCACCACGATAAAATCGGGAGCCTCGCTCCGGATGCGTGCGAGAACCTCCGGATCATTGATATTTTCCGGCTGGTAGCAGGGAAGCTCCAGCTCTTGGGCTGCGACCTTGACCTCCGGAGGGGTCAGGACCTGCTTGCGTCCCACGGGACGGTCGGGTTGGGTATAGATCGAGGTGACATCCACATCCGGCTCGCGGTGTAGACGTTCAAGTATAATGCGGGCGTAAAGGGGGGTGCCCATGTAGATAACGCGCATGGTCGCTCCTTGGTTTACGATTTGGTGGTAAAGAGGGTGCCGCCTAGATGCTTACCGTCAAGCAGGAAGCTTTTAACATTGGTCAGATCAAAGCCGCTACTGAGAAACATCTCTTTGCCGTGCTGCAAGAGAAAATCTGCCGCTTTGAGCTTGGTCACGATCCCGCCTGTTGCAAAGACGTTGTTGGGTGTATGGCTGGCTTCCAAAGCCTCCGGAGCGATGTGGCTGACGATTTTAAGCAGCTTGGCGTCCGGATTGGTCTTGGGGTTGTCATCATAGTAACCCTGGATATCGCTGAGAATAACCAGAAGATCCGCGTCAAACTTGTACGCCGTATGGGCGGCCAGCTGGTCGTTGTCGCCAAAAACCAGCTCTTCCGTAGCTGTGACGTCGTTTTCGTTAATGATGGGCAGGGTCTTGTGGGCCAGCAACACTTCAATGGCATTTTTGGCGTGCTGCGTGCGACGGATGGAGTCAAAATCATCCGCTGTCAGCAGCATCTGGGCGCAGATAACGCCAAACTGGCGGAATCGGTCTTTGTAGTTACGCATGAGCAGCGGTTGCCCAACGGCGGCCAGAGCCTGACGATTGGCAACATTGCTCTTATCAAGGGGAAGGGAGGTGAACCCGGCGGCCACCGCTCCGGAGGTGACGAGAATAACCTCGTTCTCTTTTTTCATGGCAACGATCAGCTCTACCAGATTCTGCATTCGGTCGAGCGCCAGTGCGCCGTTTTCCGTTAGAACGGCGCTGCCTACCTTGATAACGATGCGTTTCATGCGTGTTTCCGGACCAATGCGTAGAGCGTGTGAATCAGTTTCTTTGTATTGAGATAGGAAACCGAAGAGATGGGCAGGACAAATACGGGAGATTCCGCATCGACCGCACCGATAAAGTAAGGGTGCTCGCTCGCTTCATAGTTGTCAATCCCCAGGGTTTTGAAGAACTCCACGATTTTTTCGTGAGCCTCTTCCGTATCCAGGGCATCCACCTTGGTCAGGGCGATCCCATAACGTTTGGAGGAGAGCATCTGGGAGTAATCCGTCAGCTCTTTTTTCAGGATTTCCAGCTGGGTCTCCAGGGTGCGGTAGTTGGCAATATCGATCATAAAGAGCAAAAACTCCGTCCGTTCGATATGGCGCAAAAACTCCAG
>QKHD01000188.1 GCA_003250175.1 Helicobacteraceae bacterium | reverse complement strand
CCCTTTGGTTGGATAATCTTGGGCGTATTTTACTACAAAGGGGTTGAATCCGCCAAGGGCGAAGGGGGTGTTTTAGCGGGCGGAATCGGTACGGCTGAGGATGTTGCCGTCGGGGTCGTATTCGATCCGGATTTTCCGGCCGTTTGCGTAGTCGGCGGCGATCAGGCGCCCCAGGGCATCGTAACGGTAGGAGGCGTAGCTGCCGGCGGGAAGCTTGGCGGCTTTGGGGTTTTCGTCCGGCAGGGCAATGACCACGCGGCGGTTGAGGCTGCGCCCTTCGCGGTAGTTGTCATCGGCCACGGGCTGGGTTGCCCCATGCCCGATGCAGCGCAGACGTTTGGCATCGATACCGTGCTGTTTGACCAGATAGTTTTTGACGGTGCAGGCCCGCTCTTCGCTGAGCTTTTTCAGACCCAGCTCACCCCGCCCGTCGGTGTGGCCGTTAATCTCCAGCACCGCATTTTTCAGGTTTTTCTGGCGTTTTAGAAGTGGGGCCAGATCATCCAGATAGGCCTTCGCCTCCGGAGTAAGCGTCGCCTCTTTGTAGGTAAAAAAGATCTTTTTCTCCAGCTGAACTACCTCGGCCTGCAGGCCCACAGCCAGGGTCAAAAGCAGTAAAAACCGGATCAAAACAGATAACTCACACTAACGCCGTAGCGCATGATATTGCGGTAGATACCGAGGTCGTAGATATTGGTGTTGCCGTTGGCCACCATCCAGTTGACCCGTTCAAATTCGAGGATCAAATCAACCTGCAGGTCGTCCGTCGCTTCATAGCCAGCACCCAGGCGGGCATGATAGGCGGCCCCTTCGTAGTCGTACCCTTTTCCGTTGAGTTTGGCAATCGAGTAGCCCAATCCCCAGAAGGGGTAAATCGCCTTTTCAAGGTTCACGGCCCAGTCGACTTGAATCCCCGTAAGCGTGATGGTCGTGGCTCCGTCGTCGATCCACTCATAGGCGAGGTAGTAACGGGTTTTATCCTTCTCTTTAAATCCTGCTTTGAGGGCAACCCCGTAGGCATCTTCACTGCCGCCTCCGGAGAGGTCATGGTTTTGCAGGGTCAGGTCCGCTGCCACGTAAAATCCGCTGTGATACACCGACGGTGCCGCCTCCTCCGGAGCGATCAGCCCTTCCGGATTCGGCGTGGTGAGGTTATCCAGAGGAATCTGCGCAACCTCTTTAGGCTCTTCAAACTGCTCGTTCCAGGTAATGGTGGTCACGGGGAACATCTGGCGCTCATCCAGGGTCAACTGGCCGTTGACCTCACTTTTCAGGGCATAAAAATACCCTTCATCCACGTTGGCGTAGCTTTGGACGTTGTAGCGCACCCCGGCTTCGACCTTGTCCGGAGCCACTTCGATCCCACTCTCCTTGACCCGTTTAAGAATCGCCTCCTTGGAGAACTTCTCCACCTCCTGCTTAGTCACATCGTACGCTTTCTGCTTGCACTGGTCGATGGTGAGGTTAAGGCAGCTGTTTTCCTTTTGGGCCAGCACCATCTCCTCCTCGGCCAGCAGCGCAGCGAGAAGCTCGTGACGTTTCTGGGCCAGCTGGTAGGCGCTGGTGTTGTAGGCCTCTTTCAGCTCCACCGCCTTGGCGTAGGCATTGGACGCGGCTTGCTTGGCTTCGTTGATCTTTCGGGCCTGGGCGTTCTTATCGGCCTTGGACTGGGCCACATTGTAGGCGGCCACCGCAGCATCGAGGCTCTTTTTCTTGGCGGCGTAATCAGCCAGCTGCGTATCAAAGGCGGCTTTTTCTTTCGCCATTCGGGTTTTGATCGCCTCCAGCGCCGCGTCTTCGCCCCAGAGTGCCCCGACAAGGGCCAGCAGTAATGTCAGACGTTTCAGGTTCATGCTGCGCTCCTCATGGCAGGGTCGTAAAGACCCAGGTCGATGTCTTGGCACGGTTGCCGCTCATATCCTGCACGCCGGAGACCACCACCGAATAGGTTTCGGAGTTTTTCAACGCCGCACTGGGCGTAAGGGTAATGGTGTCGCTGGCAAAACCGATGCTGCCTGCAACCTCCTTGCCGTTGCCGTCTTGCAGGGTGATGGTCCCCATGCTTTGAATCGGCTCGTCGTAGGTGGCACTCACCGTTGCCGCCGTGCTCACGCCCACCGCTCCGGAGGCGGGGCTTCGGGTGATGAGCACCGGTTTGGTCGTATCGGCCACGGTGCTAAAACTCCAGATCTGATCCGCCATGGTATTGCCCGCGGCATCCTTCATTCCGGAGAGGGT
>QKHD01000257.1 GCA_003250175.1 Helicobacteraceae bacterium | reverse complement strand
CTCGACCCGTGCATTGCCGTCATTGGCGGTATAGCAGCGCGCAAAACGCTTTTTGGCGTTCCATTCGACGGCTTTTTCCGCGGTAATCTGCTGGCCGAAACCCGCAAAAAACTGGAAGGTATTGCACTCTTTTTTACCCTTGGGGCCCTGGCATCCGTAAAAATAGATGCTGGTGTTTAGCCCGCCCATTTTGGTTTTGACCTTGGGGTCTCCGGAGTCATCCTCAGTCAGTTCGGCCTTGTAGCCGGCATCTTGCAGCAGACGGACCATATCGTCCCCGCTGAGGGTGTCGTAGGTGGTTCCGGCCCACATGGTACCGGTTGCGGCGAGTGCCACGAGCAGTTGTTTGATCATTTCCTGTCCTTTTATACGAGATAGGACAATTTTACTTGGGGGAACTTAATTCCCCCCGGAAGTTAGTTGGATGAGATTAAAAATAGTAACGGAAACCAAAGGCTCCGGAGAAGTAAAAGCCGCTGATATCGCCGCTGACGATGGTCGGGGCCAGCTCCATGTAAACATCAAGAGGGGCGTCTTTAAGCAGGTAGTCAAACCCTACCGGGATACGCAGACCGTTGGTGGCTGTGCCGTTGGGGTTGTAGGTGCTGTCGTTTTCAACAAAAACACCGATCCCAAAATAGACGGGAATTTCGCCGCTGTCGACTTTAACCACCCCATATTTGTGATGGAGAAAGTCTACATGGAAATGGTTGTAGTCATAATCGCCTCCGGCATAGGAGAAAACCGCATCAATGGCGTTTTGCTGATCAAGCCAGAACTTGGCACTGATGCCGTTTTTGTAACCGCCTTCGATGTAAGCGCCCAAGCCTACAGAGTTTTTGTTTTTGGGTCCTGCGGCAGCATCCGCCGCCGCAAGGTTCATGCCCAGCAGAGCCAGCAGGGCAAGGAGAATGGCAGACTTTTTCATGTTCTAATCCTTTTGGTTTAAAAAGGTTGCATGATAGTTACATCTGCATTAAAAAACCCTTTTAACTCCCTTTTTCAGGAGTTAGCTTTTTCCAGCTCTTCGAGACGTTCCATCTTGGCGAAGTGCTTGATGTTGAGCGCCACGAACTTGTAACTGAAAAAGATCACCAGCGGCCAGAGAACAAACCAGATCAGGGATGCGGTATAGCTTTCCATAGTAGCTCCTTAATAGCTGTGGTGGTCGTTGGAGACCTCGTCGGCGGTGATTTTGACCGCGTCCATGGACTTCCAGACCAGATAGATGTAGCCCAGTACGAAGGGTACGAGCAGCGACGCATAGCTCATGGCCGTGAGGGTGTAGTGGCTTCCGGAGCTGTTTTGAATACTCAGGGAGCTTTGCAGATCATAATTGGAGGGGTAGTAGGCCGTGCCGTTAAGCCCCACCGTCAAAAAGACCCCCATCACCGCCAGCACCGTACCCGCACCGGCGCTCCAGATACCCCGGGTGCTGCGGGTAAAAATGCCCTGGTAAAAACCATAGAGCACCAGCCCGACCCCCACAAGGATCACCAGCGCCACATGGGGCATGGCCAGCAGGTTGCCCAGGTATTTAAAGCTCTCCATCCGGACCAGCCCCGCCGCATCGTAGGCAAAGCCGTCGCGCACCAACGTCCAGAGCAGAAACGGCACAAAGAGGGCCAAGAAGAGCACGGCGTCCTGCTTGAGGCTGGCCCGTGAGGCGCTTTGCAGGGTGCTGTCGTCGATGTTGTTGATAAAATAGAGCGCCCCCAGGCTGCGTGACAAAAAGAGCAGGGAGAGACCCAGCAGCCAGTTGTACGGGTTGCCCAGCGCCTCCAGGCCATAAAGCGGATGGCGCCATGCGGAGAGGTGGTAGCTGTCGACATAGAAGTTGCCGCCGCTAAAAAAAGTCGCCACCGCCGCCCCGATGAGGAAGGTTCCCAGTACGCCGTTGATCAGCAAAAAAACCTCGTAGGTCTTGGCACCCAGAAAGTTGTTCGGTTTTTTGCGGTACTCATAGGCCACCGCCTGGATAATGTAGCTGAACAAAATCGCCATCCACACCCCGTACGCCCCGCCGAAGCTCACCGCATAAAAGAGGGGAAAGGCCGCAAAAGCCGCCCCGCCGAAGAGCACCAGGGTGGTAAAGCCCAGCTCCCACTTGCGCCCCAGGGAGTTTACCAGCACGCTTTTTTTAAGCTCGTCGCCCCGGCTGAGCCGCCCCAGCAGCGTCTGCCCGCCCTGGACAAACATCATAAAGACCAGCAGGCCCCCCAGCAGGCTTAAGATCACCCACCAATACACCTGTAGCTGAAAGTGTGTCATCAATTCAAACATCTTAGTTCTCCCCTTCCGGACCGATGGCGATCTGTTTGGTCATAATTTTGATCTCGGCGATCAAGAGTGTGGTAAAGAGCACGGCAAAGAGCCAGAAGGTCGTCATGACCATGCCGCTTTCGATGGTGGAGGTTGCCTTCATGGTCGGCAGCAGGTCCTGAATGGCCCAGGGCTGTCGGCCCACCTCGGCGACGATCCACCCCGCCTCCGCGGCCACATACCCCAGGGGCAGCGACCAGAGTGTCAGCCAGAGCATCTTACGGTAGTGCATGATCTCGTTGGTCATGGCGAGGTAGAGCACCACCAGGAAGAGTGCGACAAAATAGGTTCCCAGCCCCACCATGATGTGGAAGCTGTAAAAGGTCAGCCCCACGGGCGGGCTGATCGCTTCGGGCTTGTCGAGGTAGCCGTAGCCCAGGTTGTGTTTGTACTGCTCGAAGGTCGCCAGGGCTTTTTGCATGGTGGCTTCCTCGCCGGTGGCCTTGGCCCGTTTGTATTCGGCCAGGGCGTCACGGGCTTTGCGCCCTTCGTCGATGCGCACCTGTGCGCCGATGATGCCGTGCTTTTCGTTTCCGTAGATCAGGTCGTTTAGCCCCGGAACAAAAGCGTCCGGAGCGTGGTAGCCCAGCAGGGATAGGGCGTAGGGAATCTCGATGTCCCACAGAAAGGTCGGCCGGTCGTCGCCGGGCACCTTCTCCGGATTCAAGATCCCGGCCATGACGATCCCGGCCCGTTTTTCGCCGTCATAAAGCCCCTCCATCGCCGCCAGTTTAACGGGCTGTTTCTGGGCCACCTGATAGGCGGACTCGTCTCCGGAGAGGATCAAAAAGAGCGAGGTGATCAGACCGAAGCTCGCCCCCACCACCATGGAGCGGCGGGCGATGACGATGTCTTTGCCCTTTAAAAGCAGCCAGGCGGAAACCCCGATCACAAAAAGCGCGCTAATGACGTAGCCGCTGCCCACGGTGTGCAGAAACTTCGCCACCGCCACAGGCGAAAGCAGCACATCCCAGAAGTTCATCATCTCGTGCCGCGCGGTGTCCGGATTAAAATACATCCCGGTGGGAAACTGCATCCATCCGTTGGCGACTAGAATCCAGAGTGCGGAGAGGTTGGAGCCCACGGCCACGAGCCAGGTGGAGAGCAGGTGCATGTTCTTGCTCACCTTGTTCCAGCCGAAGAACATCACCGCAAAGAAGGTCGACTCCATGAAAAAGGCCAGAATCCCCTCGATGGCCAGCGGTGCCCCGAAGATGTCGCCGACGATCCAGGAGTAGTTCGACCAGTTGGTGCCGAACTCAAACTCCATGATCAGCCCCGTGGCGATCCCGATGGCGAAGTTGATGGCAAAGAGCGTCATCCAGAACTTGGTCGCCTTTTTCCACACCTCGCTGCCGGTTTTGACGTAGATCGTCTCCATGATGGCGACGAGAAACGAAAGCCCCAGGGTCAGGGGGACAAACAAAAAGTGGTAGAGCGCGGTCAGGGCGAACTGCGCCCGCGACCAGTCCACCAGTTCGGGTGAAACGGGTTCAATCATGGGAAGATCCTTGTGTCATGGTTTGGAGGATGTACTCGGCGCGTTCGTCGTCGTTGGCGAAGTTTTCCTCAAGAAAGTCGGGGAAGAAAAAGACCTTGACCAGGGCAAACATCACAAAGAGTTTGATCCCGATCAGAAGCCAGAGCTTCCGCCCGACACGCATACTGCGAAAACCGTCGGCATAAAAGCGGTAGATGGTTCGTATCGTTTTGATCACGAGACGCTCCTTGGCAGGTAAATCGGAGAGGGATTGTCCACTATACGCCTTTGGGGATAAAATGTCCATAATCCGGCCTAATAAGTGGAAAACTTAAAGTGCATAAATCCCATGATCTCTTCGATTTCACGGGAGACCTCTTCGATGATGGCCTGGGTCTCGCCGCCGTAGAGCTTGCCCATCACCGCGCCGTTGCTCATGGCGACATGCACCTGCCCCCGGCTGTCTTCGTAGACGCTGATGCTCTTGGGCATCATGGATGAGAGTTTTTTGCGATCATCCGCCGCCAGCATGCGCGACGCATAGCTGCCGCTGCAGTATTTGATAATGGCCATGGGGCCGATGGGCTGGCCGCCGTGGGCGGTGACCTCGGCGTTTTGGTCATAGGTGGTGATCACGTGCCAGCCGGGCTTGGCGTTGATGCGGCTTTCGATCAGGCGGACGGTCTTTTCAAAATCAAAGGGGCTGGCCGCCTCCTTGATCAGCATCTTGGGGGCCGCCAGGGAGATGGCCGCACCGGCAAAGCCGCTGCCCAGCACAAAGGCGACGACGGCGACTATCAGATAATTTATCTTCTTCATTCAATTACTCCTCAATACAAATTTCACGTTTTTGCACGTGAATAAAGGTCTGGTAAGCCACGATCCCGATCACTGCCGTCGTGACCGCCAGCAGGCCGTAGGCCGTAACACGGTAAAAGCCGTAGCCCGTCACCTGATAGGCCACCGTCGCAGCGATGGTGATGGCATCGAGGGGGAAGGTAAAGGCCCACCAGGAGATAAAAAATTTCAACTTCGTAAAACTGCGCCCCATGAAAAAGAGCAGCAGGGTAAAAAAGAGCCCGATATCCAGCAGGATCAGGGCAATAAGATCATAATTGGCCGTAATCCGGAGGTAGGCCACGAACCCCACCGCGGGCGGAGCGATCAGGATAAAAAGGGTGGGCAGAAACTTCTGCGCCAGCTGGTGGTGAAAGATGATGCGGTAAAACATCACCGTAAAAAGCACCAGCCAGAAAAAGAGCCCCACCGCCAGGAAAAAGACCATCGCCTCGCTGCCCAGGATATCGACGCCCACGATGGGCACGATCACGTTCCCCACAATGGGGATAAACCAGGCGGGGTTGGAGTGGGTCAGCTCGAAGTTGTTTTTGATCCAGTAGCTGATGATATACAGGGTAAAGCCCAGGTGCACCGCCGCCCCGATAAACCAGAGCGGAATCGCCACAAAGGGGAGAAAACTGTAGTACCCGATACTAAGCAGCAGCAGCGCGATGGAGGCGGCGGGGAAGAAGTTCATCCGCACAGGGTGGAAAAACTCCTTTTGTACCTCCTTGGGAAAATGGGCGAACTTGACCGCGTAGACGATCAGGTTGTTGATAAAGAGCAGGGTCGAAAGCCCCAGCAGCAGTAAAAAAGGGGCATGGGGTAGCCCCAGCACATGGTAGGCCTTTTCATAGGCCACGGCAAGTCCGGCCAGCCCCATCACCACCGCAAAGAGGGTGATGGGGAAAAAGCGGATGCGTTCCTTGGTAAGCCACATACGCGTCTCCTAGTGGGTGTGGTGGGAGCAGGTCATCTCCGGACGCATGGCGGCGAGCTTGCCGCTGCGCAGAGCCGCCAGCGATGCCTCGACCGTTGCGGAGACCCCGTCGTGAAAAACCGCCATGCCGCGCTGCATAAACCCTTTCAGGGGGTTGCCGCCGATTCCGGAGACCACCAGGGCGTCCGCTTCGAGGGCGCAGATATTGGCCACGGCTCCGCCGCACCCTTCCGCCGTGTGGCCGGGGTTTTGGATCGTCGTCACCCGGCGAACCTCGCCGTCGTCGTCCAGGGCGACCACGGTGTAGAACTTGGCCCGACCGAAGTGGGCGCCCCGTTTGGCCCCCAGCCCTTCGGTGGTGTTGGTGGGAAAAACAATAATGCGTGACATGATCAAACTCCTTGGGTCATGACGTCGGTCACCCAGCTCTTCATCTTGTCGTTGATGGGGGGCATGGGGGCCTCAAGAAAGCTCAGGCTAAAGCCCGTGCTGTGGCGGATGACCCCGATGCTGCGGGGGCGTACGGCCATCATGGCGACGCCGGGCAGTTTGGGACCAAAACAGAAAATAAGGTTTTTCGCTTCGAGGATCTCCGGAGCGATCTCGCCATCGGGCAGGGCCGCGGTGTGGGCGTAGTGGTCAAAGACCGCGATATAGGCCGCCTTGGGATCGTGGGAGATTTTTGCCTTGAGTGCGTCGATAATGCTGTCGACGCCGGTGTGGTTGGTGGCCTGGGCTGCCACCTCCAGGGTGTATACGGGGTACTTGTCCATAAAAAGTTCGTGGGTCATCCGCCCTCCTTTTGTTTACATATGTAAATATTGTGATGAATTTATCATAAGTAAAATAATGGAGAGTTTATTCCCATTTTTTAGCTGGTTTTTTTAATAAAAAGGCGTTAAAATTTACATATGGAAAAGGAAAAGTTATGAAACGAGCCAAGACCAACAGCCTGCTTTGCCGCCCCGCCGCCTCCCACTTTGCCCCCACGGACAAAGAGGCCTCCGGAGCGATCACCCTGGAGACGGATGAGCTGCAGGCGATGTATCTGGCGGATTTCGAGGCCCTCTACCACGAAGAGGGGGCCGAGCGCCTGGGGGTTTCGCGACCCACCTTCGCCAAACTGCTCAAACGGGCCCGAAGGAAAATGGTGGAGATGGTGCTGCTGGGGCGCAGCCTGAACGTGGCGGCGGGCCAGCAGGATTTTGTGGTGGTCTTCCCCACGGATGACCGGGCGACGATCCACCCCTACTTTCTCGTGGCGCGCTACTTCGCCTTTGCCCAGGTAAAAAACGGCACCATTGAGAGTATCCGTTTTGTGGACAACCCGATCCACCTGAAACTGCAAGAGGAGGGCGTCACCATCACCGACGACGACAGCGCCAAGGGGATGGCCGCCGGGCGGCTCATTCCGCCGCTGCTGCAAGGGGCGCAGATGCTCGTCGTCCGCACCCTGGGCGACGGGATGCGCCGCAACATCGAAGGGATGGGAATCGCCGTCGAAAGCGTCACCCACGATCATATCGACCGGGCGATCCAGAGCGTCACCGCCGCACGGTTTAGCGATAATTAAAGGAGCGAGCATGCTTGAATTTACCATCCCCGGACGGGGCGAAGTCCGCGCCACCCACCTCGTTTTGGACTACAACGGCACCCTGGCCAAGGACGGCCGGCTCATTCCCGCCGCGCTGCCCCTTTTGGAAAAGCTCTCCCAACTGGTGCAGGTGCATATCCTCACCGGCGACACCCACGGTTCGGTGCAATCGGAATGCGACGTTTCTTTTGTGAAAATTCACATCCTTCCGGACGACGATCAGGACGAAGGGAAACTGGCCTATCTCGACAGCCTGGACCCCCTCACCTGCATCGCCGTGGGCAACGGCTACAATGACCGCCTCATGCTCAAACACGCGGCCCTGGGCATTGCCCTGATACAGGACGAGGGGCTCTGTACGGCTACATTGATGGCGTCGGATGTGGTGTTTACGGGAATTGCGGAGGCGTTGGAGAGTCTGTTGGCACCGAAGCGTCTGGCGGCGACGCTCCGGAACCGGTAATTATTTAAAAAAATAGGGCTTTAATTGACTGATACTCCAAGAAGGACACTCACACGATCCCAACCAGTCGGATAATCACCGACGAAATACCAATCGGTGAGCTGAAAATTGCTTCCGTTATCCCAGATAATCAGCTTATGTCTTGCCTTTGCAGAAAAATAACCGCTAATGTTGATTGTGCCCACTGTAGATGCCGCTTCAATAAACCCACCAGCATTGTCGGTTTTGTACAATAGGCGAATCGTACCATCCAGGAAAATATCATTTGCCCCATAATGGTTAAAGGTTCTGGTTTCCAAAACATTTTTTCCCGTCGATGTCGTTTCACGTTCCATTGTAAAAACAACATTTCCACCCTGAGATCCCTCGACGGTATAGCTCTGAAAATCACCGGATGTTTTAGGCAAGGCTTCATATTGAGCCATAAGTTCAGAATAGGTTCGTTTATAGATGCCTGGGGCTGTTTTTTCACTCATTGTTACCTGAGCACCGGAACCAAAGGTATAGTTGAAAAGCAACTCGTCTTTCCATTGATATGCCGCTTCAGCCTCCACGCTTGTCATATCCAGGAGGGTGGGAGCCGTTTTTTGATTTAATACGGAGAAAGACATGTCAACAGAATCGTTGATATCTCCCGTTACACTTAAGTGGTTGATCGGTTGCCAGTTTTCCCCCGCCGGCACTGTTGTCTCCGGATAGGTATACCAAGAGCGTAAGTCTGACAACAAAAGAGCTATCTCTTCTTTGCCGCTTGAAATATTAGGCTGACTTCTATAGGCAAAATAATCAATCAGTTCCTGGGTTTTGGAAATTGTACCCCAGTAGCCCGTTGCCATTCCCCACGCACTGGCGTCTGTATTAAAAATCCAGGCCGGATATGTCGATGAGCTTCCCGGATCAAACCCATACATGAAAGCGACATTGCCGTTAATTGCTAAACCGTTCTCTTGATAGTTCTTAAATTT
>QKHD01000401.1 GCA_003250175.1 Helicobacteraceae bacterium | reverse complement strand
AAAACCCCCAGTGTAGCGACCACCACTTCCTTGGCCGCCAGACCGGTCTCCAGGGCGACGGTCATCTGCCAGTTAAAGCCCAGCGGAGCAAAGAGGGGTTCGGTCGCTTTGCCGATAAGGCCCAGGTAGCTGTTTTCCAGCTTCTCCTTTTGCAGTTCGTTTTCCAGGTGACCCTTTTGGGCATCGGTCTGGGCCGCTTCGATTTTTACCGCGTAGGCCGCTTCCAGCTCGGGCTGGTGGGGGTAGGTGCTGGCAAACCAGATCAGCATGGAGGCGGCGAGAATAAAGGTTCCCGCCTTTTTGAGGTACATCATGGATTTGCTGTAGACCGTGTGCCAGATCAGTTTAAGGGAGGGCATCCGGTATTTGGGCATCTCCATGACAAAAGGCTCCTCTTCCCCTTTGAAGACAAAGCTTCTAAGAACCTTGGCCGCCGCAAGCCCCAGCAGGGCACCGGCCAGGTAGATTAAAAAGAGGATATTCCCCGCCTGATCCTCCGGAAAGAAGGCCCCGATAAAGAGGACATAGACCGGAAGACGCGCCCCACAGCTCATAAACCCGATGATAAAGAGGGTAATGAGGCGGTCTTTCTGATTCTTAAGGGTCCTAGCCGACATATAGGCAGGCACGGAGCAGCCAAAGCCGGTAACCAGCGGAATGAAGGACTTGCCGTGCAGGCCGAACTTGTGGAAAAAGCCGTCCAGCAAAAAGGCGATACGGGACATATAGCCCGTCCCTTCCAAAAAGGCGATGCCCAAAAAGAGGATCATGATATTGGGCAAAAAGAGGATCACCGCACCCACCCCGGCGATGATGCCGTCGACAATCAAAGAGCGGAGGTTGTCGTGGGTAATCAGATTGCCCACCTGTTCGCCCACGGTACCGAAAAAGGCGTCGATGTAATCCATGGGGATGGAGCCCAGCTCAAAGGTGAGCTGAAAGAGCGACCACATGAAAAAGAGGAAGATGGGAATCCCGGCATATTTGTTAATAAGGATGGTGTCAATGGTCTGGGTGAGGTTCTTTTTGGGGATCGATTCGATCTCCACCCCCTCCGTAAAGACGCCGCGGGCGAAGGCGTACTGCTCTTCGACAAAAATCTCCCGGACATCCTTGGTATTGTAGTGGATGTACATGTGTTCCAGGGCGCTGCGCATGATGGGCAGCATTTCGATCCAGACGGGGTGGTCGTGCAGAGCCAGATAGGTGGTCTGGTCTTCTTGCAGCAGTTTGACGGCGATTTCACGGTAGCTTTCGGTGGAGCTGAAATTTTTACTCTCCAGGAATGCGGCGATATGGCCAATCTCCTCCTCGATGGCGTCGCTAAAAATCAGCTTGGGGTTCCGGAAAGGGTTTTCATGGACGGCAATGATGCTTTTAAGCATCGCATCCAGCCCGGATTTGGTTAGGGCGGAGACGGAGCGCGTGGGCACGGCGATGAGCTCTTCGATGGCCGTTGCATTGATCTTGATCCCCTCTTTTTGGGCCTCATCGGCCATGTTGAGCACCAGCACCATCTTACGCCCAAGCCCCATGAGCTCGGTGGTCAGAAGAAGGTTTTTCTCCAGATTGGTGGAGTCGGCGACGTTGAGGATGATGTCGTAGCTTTCGTTGGATAAAAAATCTTTGGTCACCTTCTCATCCAGGGAGTAGTCGTTTAGCGAGTAGGTTCCGGGGAGGTCGATGATATTAAACCGGTAACCGCTGTAGTCAAAAAAGGCTTCGGCCTTTTCGACGGTGACGCCGGTGAAGTTGCCCACATGCATCTTGGCGTTGCTGATGGCATTGATGAGCATGCTTTTGCCCACGTTGGGCTGGCCGACCAGGGCAACCTTGATGACCGGTTTCATTGGGCTACCTCAATGTGGTCGGCCTCTTCAAAGCGCAGGGCGATCATGGTGGCGTTAACGGCCAGTTTGAGGGTTTTTTTGGCGGGGGCGTATTCGCTGATGGTGATCTGGGCACCGCGGATAACACCGAAAGACATGAGTCGGTTTTTCAGATCCGCCGGGGCGTCGATGCGGACGACACGGGCGGTTTCGCCTTTTTTTAGTTCATTGAGTTTCATGCGTGGTTGTCGCTTATAGAATATATATAGTTTCCTAGTTATGCATATTCTATTCAAGGATCACTTAAAAAGGAATAATATTGATAATTGTTATCAAAAGTACATCCCAGCCTTAAGGCATGGGGATGTAGGCGTAACCAAGATTCTGCCATTTGGCCAGACCGACCATGGC
>QKHD01000168.1 GCA_003250175.1 Helicobacteraceae bacterium | reverse complement strand
AACATGGGTCTCCGTAAAGCCGTTGCCGTCGTTTTGGGTAAAGAGGGTGGCATCGCTGTAAAAATAGAGCGGTCTCTCCTCCGGAGGAAACATACCGTGCCGCTGCATAAACTCGATATCCCGGTTTAAGAGGGTGTCGCCCGTAACCACCCTCTGGCTCGGAATGAGTTTAAAATCCGCCGCCAGTGAAAAGAGCAACAAGGGCAGTGTCATAACCAGCAGCGCCGTATGGCGCCACCGCCAGGAAGCGTTGTAGGCATAGGCCTCCGGATGGGCCTCGTTAATGTGGTTGATGTAGTTGGCCAGGGGGATCAGCAGGAGCGGTAAGAGCATGATGAGTACCGTGTAGTCACCATAGCCTCCCAAAAGGTTAGACGCCACATACAAAAGGGCAAATAAAACCGCCAGCGCCTTGGGCAGCACCCGGTTTTCGCCAAAACGCTGCATACTGTCGGCGACCAGCGTCTGATAGAGCGGGTAGTACCAGAAGAGATTAAAAATCCCCCGGGCCACGGGCATGATGGCGCTCTGTTCGGACTGCTTTTTATAGAGGTAGTTGCGGTAAAACCAGTAGCAGGCGTAAATCCCCAGGCTTCCAATCGAGAGCGCAATCAGTTTGACCATCGAAACGGGATAGTAGCGCGCCGCTTCAAACTGCGGCTGCCGTTTGGCCTCTCTGCGCCAGCTAATCAGGATAGCTGGAAAGCCGATCAGATAGAAAAGCGCCATGCCAAGTGCCGCGATCTCCTCGCCGGTCAACTCCTCTTCCGGTGCCGTTTCCGCCGCGGGTGCCGGGTCGAAATACTTGATAATCCCGTAATCGAGCAGATCGTTCACCTTGCTGCGCTCGTCGAGGTAGTCGCTGATATCGGCGGCGGCGATGTGGTCGGTTTTGGATTGGTAGGTGTAGTAAAGCGTCAGCTTTTTGGCGGCTTTATCGTAGGCGTTTTTAAAGGTGAAGGTAAAAAACTTGTTGTCCACCACCTTGTTTTCCGTATCAAAAGACCAGTTGTCCGGCCCAAACTGCACCTCGATGGTGTGCTCGATGGCCATGGGGTATTCGAAGGCATAGGGGGAGTTGCGCTTGAGCTGCTCGGGTTTGTTCAGCTTGTAGTTGATGGAGTTGGCGTAGAAGGTGGCGACATGGCCTCCGGACTCCTCATTTTTTTTCCAGAAATCATCGATTGGTTGTCGTAAAGCCGGTGGTTTCGTCATCACGGCTTTCGAAGGTCATGAGCGCCTTGATCTTCGGATAGTAGCCGCTGTAAAACTCCACATAGTGTTTTTGCAGCTTGGCCACTCCGGAGGAGGCCAGATCGTAGCGGAAGTCTTCCGCCATGTAGCCCTGGTGTTCGTTCACACTCTCAAAGAGCACCTCCTTGCCCGCCCCTGCGCTCAGGTCGTAGTGGTCGCGGATGACGCTCTTGGAGAGGTTCTCCGGAGCCTTCATGGACTCCAGCTGCTTTGACCGCACATCGGCCACCAGGGCATAGCCGTAATCGGACTGGTAGATATTTTCGAGCTTGCCCATCTGATAAGAGCGGGTCGGGTCCAGCCAGTAGGTTTTGCCGCCCAGCACCACCTTGACCAGTACGTGGTCAAAGAGGTTCATCATCGGGGGCAGCTCGGCGATGTGATCCCTGATCTGTGTATTCACCAGCGCCGGATAGGCCTCGATCCCCAGGGCTTTGAGGAGGGAGATGAAGAGCACCACCTTGTCCTTGCAGTCGCCGTAGCGGCGGGTCAGGGTCTCTTTGGCGTCGGAAGGGAGGTGGGAGTTGGTGCCCATTTCGATCCCCAGATACCGGATAGTGCTCTGCACATAGCGCAGCGCCGCCACGACCCGAGCCTCCGGAGCCTTGACCTTGGCACTGATCTCACCCGCTATACGGGCCACTTCGCCCGTGGTGTCGATCTTGCCCTTATAGAGCGACGCGGCCCATTGGGCAATCTCCGACCACGCCGCTTTTTCGTGGAAATAGACGCTGGCATAGGGCTGGAACCAACGTGGCGACTGGGAATTAAACCGTGCCGGAACCGTATCTTGCAGTTTCAGGGTGTACTCTTTGTATTTCCCCAGCGTGCGCTCTTGAATCGAAGCATCGGTATGGAGTTTTTTGATATGCAGGGGGGTCGGTTTGCCCCAGAGCACCCGCACAAAAAGTTGACGAACAGGGTCGCTCCACTGGATGCTGCGGTCGTAGTGAAAGACCCCCTGATAGACCGGGTTGGCTCCCGTAAGCGTATAGCTGTACTCCACAATATCGCCGACCCGGATATCATCCAGAATAATATTGGCCGTCAGGTGGCCGTCGTACATCAGCTCTTCCATTCCCGCTTCGCGCTGCAAGAGCTGAATCTTGGAGACCTTTGTCCGGTCAAATACCTCATCGCCCCGGTGCACCAGCACACTGTTAAGAACGATATTCTGATAGGTCGGGTCGTAGTTCATGTTGATCTGCGAGACCTCTTCCAGCCCTTCCTGATTAACGACCAGCTCGGCAAAGTGCTTGTACAAAACCGAAGGCTGGGCGTTGTCGACCTTGACCTGGTTCTCAACGAGAAGGTAGTAGGTGCCGTCTTCGATCTCTGTGGTGGGAATCGTGGTGGGGAATGTCACCGCGGTGGGTGTGACCCAATCGGGGGCTTTTGCAATCGGTACGGCTGCGGTGTTCTGGGCAGAAAGAGCCGTGACCAACAGAAAAGAGGCTAAAATGATGTGAGCATGTAGTCTTTGTATTACCGACAAAACATCTCCTAGAGGTTTTCGACATGATAGCAACCGTTAACTTTCGGTTGACTCATGCCCTCATTTCACCACGACGCTCAAGCGGTACCCCGGTTGCAGGGTGATTTGAAAGCTCTGGCTTCCTGTCAGGTTGCTTCCGGCATGATAATACACATTGGACTGACGCTGGGCTGTTGCGTAGGTTCCGTCCCAAGAATAGGTACTGCCATACAACCATGGTGACGGATAATATTGGTAGAGATTGATCGAGCCGTACTCGTAGGTAATGCCATTATAGATGGAGCTAAAAAACTCCCCCTGGTTATAGCGGTAGCCCTGGGTGGCGTTCACTTCATCGCTCAGTAGCACCGCTGCACCCCAGCGGGTCAGCAGGGTCGCAAAATCGACACTCGTCCCTAGACTGGCCAGGGCGGTCTCCACGGCTGTGTAGTCGGTTTTGTTGTTGCTGACAATCTCATGAAAGAGCTCCGCCCCGCCATAGTTACGGGCAAGGTACGCCCCAAAAGCATAGACAATAGCATAGCTGTTGAGGGTATTGGTATAGTCGCTATCCCCATCATACCACTGCGTCAGAGAGATATCGTTATAGTTGTTAAACCGCGGCAACTGCCCATACGGGTTATTGCTGCTACCTGCCGTTCCGTCGTCGTAGGCAACACCCCGGGGGCCTTCAAGC
>QKHD01000321.1 GCA_003250175.1 Helicobacteraceae bacterium | reverse complement strand
CGCTTATACTCGTCTGTCTTGGCGAAGTCTGCTGTAAAGTTGCGACCGCCAAATCCAACCTTGCCCACGTCAAAGTCGCCGACACCGTGGAAAGAGTATCCGGGAGGGGCCAGCGACGTGGAGGCCTGGGAAAGGTTACCGTTAAGGGCATAGGCTTTGTTGAGGAAGAGATACATTTGCTTCACAACACCACGGACTCCGGAGGTGAGAATGATATTATTCCCCAGATCGCGTCGGATTTCGTTGTACATGACCTCGGCACGCCCACGGTAAAGATAGTGTCCGGTATGGGGGATTTTTTTGGTCTCTTTTTCCTTGATATCCATGGTCAGGCTGCTCAAAACTTTTTCGCCGTAAAAACCGTAGACATTGGCATTTTCGTAAAAGAGTTTTTCCAAAAGGGTCAGCTCTTCTTTGGTAAAGCTGCCCACCTTGGGCTGACTGTCCGCAACGTTGAGGGCTTCGTCAAAACCAAGCACATTAAAGTGCCCGTAGCCCGCGGTTCGCTGCAAGCGTCGGAGGCGGTCCAGGGTTTTACGCAATACCTGAAACTCGTTACCCGTCAGGATAATATCTTTACGCGCTTCTTGCGGAACGGTGACGGATACATCGAGATCTTCCGGCTTGCTCTTTTTTTCAAGCCACAAAAAATCTTTTACGTGCTCATTGTTCAGCTGAAAACCGGCTCCCATGGCGGGAAGCGCCGCACCGGCAAAGAGGCCGAGCTTTGCGTAGCGGAAAAAATCTCGTCGTTTAAAATCCATCGTCTATCCATCGCTTCATTGCGTATATAATACGGTTTTATAATATCTTTGTACTGAATTGTAAATAAAATCGCCGTTTTTTACAATTGTTTTAGGAACTTTTCGATACGGGCGATAACCGTCTCTTTTCCGAGTGCTGCCAGGGCATCGGCCAGGTTCGGTCCGGTAGCGACACCGAACAAAGCCAGACGCAGCGGCTTGCCGAGCATGGGCATCTTCACCCCTTTGTCATGGACAAAGGCATCGATCATCTCCTGGTATTCGCTGGGCAGGTGACGCTCTTTGCCATCGCTCAACACCATGATAAAATCATTAAGAACCGCACTTGTCTCCGGAGTGACACTTTTCTCCATATCTTTCTCGTTGTATTCAAGCGGCTCGTCAATAATCGCTTTGATGGCTGAAGCCAGCTCCATCAGGGTTTTGGAACGCTCTTTGGCCATGTCCAGCAGGATCTCCCGACGGTCATGTCCGGTAATCGCCACGCCATGGCCTTCCAGCAGATTTGCCAGGGTTTCGTTGGGTGTGTTTTTGATGTAGTGGGAGTTGAGCCAGTCCAGTTTTTCCAGGTTGTAGGCCGATGCGGATTTGTTAATGTTGTTAGGATCGAACATCGCCAGCATCTCATCAAAGGTAAAAATTTCCTGGTCCTTATTGCTCCAGCCCAGACGGATCAGGAAGTTGAGTAGTGCCTGGGGCAAGTAACCCTTGCGCTTATAATCCATTACGTCCATGGCACCGTCACGCTTGGAGAGTTTTTTTCCCTCCTCGTTGAGGATCATCGGTACGTGGAAAAACCTTGGTACTTCAAAGCCAAGCGCCTGATAGACAGCGATCTGCTTGGGTGTGTTGGAGAGGTGGTCGTCGCCTCGGATGACATGGTTGATGCCGCAAAGTGCATCGTCGATGGCCACAACAAAGTTATAGGTCGGCGTGCCGTCGCTGCGGGCGATGATAAAGTCGTCGATTTCCGTCCAGGAGAAGGTGACCTTGCCCTTGACGCCGTCGTCAACCACCACATCGCCTTCGAGGGGTGTTTTTAGGCGAACAACCGGTTCCACACCGGCGGGTGGTGTTTCGCTGCTGTCTCGCCAGCGGTTGTCGTACATCGGTTTTTGTTTGTTGGCCATCTGGGTTTCACGTAGGGTGTCGAGCTCCTCTTTGCTCATGTAGCAATAGTAGGCTTTACCCTCATCCAGCAGCTTGGCAACATATTTTTTGTAGAGGTCGAAACGCCGGGATTGGTAGAGGATCTCGCCGTCGTTTTCCATGCCGACCCACTCAAAGGCTTCCAAGATCGCATCGGCTGCCTCTTGGGAGTTTCGCGCCAAATCGGTATCTTCGATCCGCAGCAAAAACTTTCCATTGTTTCTCCGTGCCCAGAGATAGCTAAAGAGGGCTGTCCGGAGACCGCCGACATGGAGGTAGCCCGTGGGACTGGGGGCAAAACGCGTTACGACCATAGAATTTCCTTGAGTTT
>QKHD01000018.1 GCA_003250175.1 Helicobacteraceae bacterium | reverse complement strand
AAGGAAGACGACATCGTCCAACTGGTTGGATTCATGGTCGGCAACGAAGAGTTCGCGGTGCCGATTCTCTCCATTCAAGAGATCATTAAGCCGATTGAAAGCACACGGGTTCCCAGTACGCCCAACTATGTGATCGGCGTATTCAACCTACGCGGCAGTGTGATTCCTCTGATTGACCTTCGTCAGAAATTCGGCTATCCCAAGCAGAAATACACCGACGAAACCCGTTTTATCGTGATCAAGAGCAAAGATCAGGTCAGCGGATTTATCATCGACAAACTGACCGAAGCGCTCCGGATTAAAGAATCCAACATCGAGCCGGTGCCGGAAAGCATGACTAACGATGACAACCACATCTACGGCGTAGGGAAAAAAGAGGACAAAATCCTCACCATTCTCAAGGTCGACTCCCTGCTCAAACGGGCAGAAAACAACAGCCACGTCTAAGGGCGCGGCTTAGCTATTCAAGAGTTCCTTGGCGATATCAAAACGATTCGCCGTCATAATGTGCACCTTCGGGTGCACCTTCAAAAGATCTTTAAAAAGTTTCTGGCTCATCTCAAAGCCTACTTTTTTCTCTTCCTCTTCCGAACGTTTATTGGCCTCAAAGAGATTATCTACCCATTCACTCGGTACATGGATGCCCGGCACATGAGAAGAGAGGAACTGGGCCGTTTTGAGCTTGGTAATGGGGAAAAGCCCCAAGATCAGCTGCGATTGGCTGCGTTCGTCGCTAAAGGCGCTTCGGGCCTCTTCAAAGCACTCCATTAATATCTTCGCATTGGCCACGTCAAAGACGGGCTGACTGATAATCCCCACAGCCCCGTTTTCGATCTTTTTGTGCATTTTTTTGGTGATATGCTTGAAGTTTTTGCTAAAGGCATTGGTTACGGCAAAGGGGTAGATCGGCTTGGGCGGGTTGCCAATCTGCTTACCGGCGTAGTCAATCCCGGCATTGAAGTATTTGACAATATTGAGCAGCATCGTGCTATCCGCCTCAAAGACACCCTTGACATTGGGCTGGTCGCTCATCTTGGCCGGATCACCCGTGACCATCAGAAAGCTCCGGATGTCAAACTCATTGGCACCCAGAATATCCGACTGCAGACCGATCAGGTTTTTATCCCGCATGCTCATGGTGGTAATTACCGGCTTGTTAAAGGCATTTTGCAGTTTGATAGCGGCCAGAATGGCATTGTATTTGAGCTTGGCAAGGGGGTTGTCGGTGGTGGTAAAGCCGTCAACTTTGCGGGCAATATCCAGGGCGGCGATTTTGTCGATGATGGGCTGAAAGGTCGCACTGTGCCCGGGGGTGGTCTCCAGCGTGATGTAGGTATCGTTTCGGAGTTTGTCTAGCAGTGCGTCGAACATTATCAGCCTTGTTGGTTATAATTCCGGTAATTATACCAAAAGGGTGCCAAATGAAACTATGCGTGATGGACTTTGACTCCACACTGATGGATGGGGAAACCATCGACTTTATCGCCGCCTTGGCCGGCATCGAGGCGGAGGTTTCCGCCATTACGGAAGAGGCGATGCAGGGTCGCCTGGACTTTTTCGAATCCCTTACGCGCCGCGTGGGACTTTTAAAGGGAATCGATTATGCCAAGGTTGACAACGTCTGCGCCAATCTGCCCTATATGCCCGGTGCCCAGACTCTGATTAACGGCCTCAAAGAGCAGAATTACAAGATTATGGTCTTCTCCGGAGGTTTCCGCAACGCCACTTCCCGCGCCAAGGATACCTTGGGCTTTGATGCGGATTTTTCCAATATCCTGCACCAAAAAGACGGCAAGCTTACGGGCCTTGTGGGTGGGGATATGATGTTCGATTTTTCCAAAGGCGATATGCTGCGCCGGATTCAGGGAATTTTGGGTGTGAGCGAAGCGGACACCATGGTGATCGGTGACGGTGCCAATGACCGCTCCATGTTTGCCCATGCGGGAAAACGGGTCGCATTCTGTGCCAAAGAGATCCTCAAAAAAGAGGCCAATGTCATAATTGATGAAAAAAATCTGGCGAAGGTGCTGGAGTATTTATAAAAGAAGAGGGGAGTTTGGGGTGCTTAAAGCCGCACCCCGAATAGCTTACTTGTTCTGAGCTTTGTCCCAGAAGTCGTTGTTGATTTTTTTGTTATCAACGATGTATGGGATCAGCGCCATGTGACGTGCACGTTTGATAGCGATTTTTACCATATCTTGAGCTTCTTTGGAGTTACCTGTCAGACGGCGAGGCATGATTTTGAATCGCTCGGACAGAGAGTGCTTCAGCAGGCTCAGGTCTTTATAATCGATATAGTCGATTTTTGCTTCTGTATATTTGCAGTGTCGTTTGATATATTTTACACGTTCTGCCATTTTGTTCTACCTTTTTTAAAATGGAATGTCGTCATCATCGATTTCGATGTTGCCCATGTTGGAATTGCTGTTAAAGGGTGCGTCATTATAGCCGCCGTCGTCAAAAGGTGTATCATTGCGGGGCGCATAGCCGCCGCCCTGATTGCCACCCTGACCGCCGCCTTGCATCCCGCCTTCTCGCATATCCAGGAACTGGAAGCTTTCGGCGCTGACGCTGTGTCGGCTGCGTTTTTGTCCGTTTTGATCTTGCCACTGTTCGAATACCAGTCGGCCCTCAATCAGCACGCGTCGCCCTTTGGAGAGGTGCTGGTTGGCGATCTCGGCGGAGCGTCCAAAGATATTAATATCGATATAGCATACCTCTTCCCGGCGTTCTCCGGAGCTTCGGTCTTTCCAGGTCCGGTTGACAGCCAGGCCAAATTTGGCGATGGCGGAGCCGTTTCCGGAATAACGCAGTTCGACGTCCCTGGTCAGATTGCCAATCAATATTACTTTGTTAAACATTATTCGCCTTTAGCGCTATTGTCTTGATCTTCTTTAGGTTCGCGATCTTCACGTGGTTTGTATGGTTTGCGTTCGCCACGGTCACCGCGATCTCCGCGATCACCACGGTCGCCGCGTGGTTTGCGGTCGCCGCCACGTGGTCCGTAGCTCAGTTTTTTCTCTTCAACTGGTTGGCCTAGAGCTTTTTTTACCATAACTTCCCATGCTGCCTGCTCAACTTTTTTATCGTAGCTTACAACGATAAAGCGGATGATATCTTCGGTAATACCGTAGACACGCTCAAGTTCTTTAATAGCAGAAGTTGGTGCTGTGAAGTAGATCACGGTGTAGTAACCGCGCGCATTTTTCTCGATATCGTATGCCAGGTCGCGCATACCCATTTCCGTAACGGCTTTGATGTCCGCACCCTGTTTGGTCAGAGTTTCTTTGACGAATTCGATTCGTCCTTTGATCTCTTCTTCTGTCAGGGTAGGCTTAACGATGAACATCGTCTCGTATTGTCTAATCAAAAGTGACTCCTTGTGGATATATAGCCCTTTTAGTGTTCCAAAGAGCAAGGAATTTTTGCCGTAGTTGACACCGCATGCGGGTGTCCAGTACAAAACGGGCGGATTTTACACTAGTTTTGTTTGTATTTTGATTAAGGTAGAAAAGAGCAGGGATTTTTTATCTTCGTTGGCACTTTTGACCCCCAGTTCGCAGGCCTGTAGGGCGCCCAGAATCTTGTGATAGTGGCGGGCGTTGAGGCGTATGGCGAGGTTGGCCCGTTTTTGCTCCAGTTGGGGCGGGAGTTTGTAGCCCAAGACATCCTTGCTGTCGATGCGGCCGTTGACCTTGGCGGACATGGTAAACATCATCAGCTGTACGACGTAGCTTTGAAAGAGGTTGAGGATACGCACTTCGTCCTCTCCCCGCTCGATCAAAAGCTCCAGGGCGTGGCCGATCTTGCCGCCGGTGAGTACCGCGTCAAAAAAGTCGTTGATGTCGATGTCGGCACTGCCTTGAATAATCCGGTCGATGGTCTTGATGTCCACCTCACCTTCCAAGACCGAGAGCTTTTCCAGCTCGGAGACGGAGAGTTCGAGGTTGTTGTGATTGAGCGAAAGAATATGCCCCAGGGCGTGTTCGGATATCTTCATTCCAAGCCTAGACGCTTGATCGCGCATGACCCCCGTGGCCTCACGCAGATCCGGAGCGAAAAAGCGCACCGAATCAGCCTGGAGTTTTTTGGCAAAGGCCTTGCTTTTCTCCTTACCATCCGGAGCGAGGTATTTGAGAATAAAGTAGCTCGTTTCGTTCTTGGCAGCGCTTTCGATAATGGGGTCGAGCTCTTTTTTGGGAATCTTCTTATCGGTCTGGATAATGAGCACGTTGGCATCGTCAAAAAGCGAGCCGTTTTGCAGGTGGGAGAGAGCGGCCTTGTGGTCGTAGTCCTGGTAGTACATTTTTAAAACCGAGCTGTTTTGCGGGAGCTTTTCCATCAGCTTGGCGGTGTAGGTGTCGATGAAGTAGAGGGATTCCCCGAAAAACATCACCGATTTGAGCAGCTCTCCGGAGGCGAGCAAGCCGTCAAAATCGCGTCTATACAACGAATTCTCCGGAGATGCGCGTGGTGGCGATGTTGGCTTTGGTCAGGCGAACCTTGACCTTGTCAAAGAGGCTGTATTCAAGTTTGCCCGGGCGGACAAAGACCCGCGCTCCGGCAATCTCGCCGTCGAGCTTGACGATGGTATCTTTACCGGTCTGCACGTCGGCCACGGTGGCGTCGAAGGTTTCGTCGAGGTGTTTTTCTGCCCAGCGGACGTAGACACGGTCTTCGTAATCCCACTCGATCTTGGTGGTTTTGCGTTCCAGTGAGCTGATGTCCTCCGTCAGGAAGGGTAGCTGGGAGAGAATGTAGCGCTCCATCTTGCCGTCGCGGTAGATGATCGCCTTGAGCAATCGGTGCAAAATCAGGTCCGAATACCTCCGGATGGGCGAGGTAAAGTGGGTGTAGTTGGTAAAGCCCAGACCAAAGTGGCCGCGGTTGAGGTAGTTGTACTCGGCCCGTTTGAGCGAGCGGATAATGAGCGCATCGACCTGTTCTTTCAGATCAAGCTTGTCCGCCTGGGCCTGAACGTCGAGGATCATGTCGTGAATGTTCTCGTGAAAGTGCGGTTCAATCCCAATCTGGGTCAGGGATTCGGAGAGCTGACGGATGCTCTTGGCATCCGGAGCCTCGTGGGTTCGGAAGATCCCTTCGTTAAAGTAGCTGGCTGCACAGCGGTTGGCTAGCAGCATACACTCTTCGATGACGCGGTGGGAAAGGGTCTGCTCCTCCTTAAAGGTGGAGACGAGATTAAGCTCCTTGTCCATCATCATACGGATTTCGACGTTTCTAAAATCAAACCCGCCTTCCAGACGCTTGGCCCGGATGCGTTCCGTAATTTCGGAAAGTGGAGTGAGGAAGTCAAAGAAAGGTTTGTCGCTCGCCGGAACGCTGTTTGCGTTAAAGATCGCATCGACCTCGTCGTAGTTAAAGCGGCGCTTGGAGTTGATGACCGCTTCGAAAAGATCGTATTTTTGAATCTCCAGCGTCTCCTTGTTGAGCTTGATTTTAAAGACGAAGGAGAGGCGGTCGACTTTTGGGTTAAGGGAGCAGAGGTTTTCGCTTAGCTCTCGTGGCAGCATGGGGATCGACTTGTGCGGGAAGTAGATGGTAAAGCCCCGTTTTCTGGCTTCGTCGTCCGTGGCGGTAAAGGGGTGTACGTAGGAGGTTACGTCGGCGATGGCGACGTAGAGCTCGTAGTTTTTTTCATCGAAGTAGATGGCGTCGTCGAAGTCCTTGGCCGTGGTGGGATCGATGGTGATCAGGGGTAGGTCGGTAATATCTTTACGGTTGGGGTAGAGCTTTTTGTCCACGTCGTTGCCGTAGCTCTTGACCTCTTTTAAAATCCGGTCGGTAAAGCCCTCTTCGCGGTTGGCATAGGCCAGGGCGATCTTTTCATCCACCGCCGGGTCGGTGAGCACGCCCAGGACGTCGACAATGTCCTGCTGCACGTTATCGACCTTGACGACTGTCAGGTCGGGCAGGGGGCGCATGGCTTTTTGTTTGGTTTTGAGATGGATGCGCTCGCCGCTTTTCAGGTCATACGCCTCGATGCGTTCGTCGCTCTGGTTGCTGAGATAGCAGACATTAAACTCCACCGCGCGCTGGGCGATAAACTCGACCACGCAGCCGGGGCGTCCCCGTTTTTTAAAATCCCGGCGGGCGACGACGATGTCGTCCTGTCGGGCACCGTTTAGGTCGCGTTTTTCAATGACCAGGTCCTTGCCCGCCACGCCCATCTGCACCAAAAAGCCCACGCCGGAGCTTTTGATAATCTCCACCTTACCGGCCCGGTAGTCGCTGTTGAATTTAAAAAACTTTCCGTCCTTGATGATGTGCTTTTGAATCAGGGGTTTGAGCTGCTTGAGCTCCTCTTTGGTCAGATCGTTTTTCGAGACGCCTTCGACAAGTTTGAGTAGGAGTTCCTTCATGAAAGGTTGACCACCTTGATGGCGTTGACAAATCCCTCTTCGTCCAGTCCGGCTTCTTGAACCGTAGCCCGCGCGGCGGCAAGGCCCGTATCGCTGAAACGTTCCTTGAGGTTGATGGCCTGACGCACGGCTTTGAGCGCATAGGCATAGGGTTTGATCTCCGGATCGGCCTTTTCCGGTTCGTGGCTGCTTTCGATGGCGCGGATCATGAGCGGTTCGAGTCGCCAGCGGGTAAAGACCTCGGCGGCGACCTCCATGGAAACGGCGCCGAAAAACTCCTGCTCGGCCTCTTCCAGGGTGGCTTTGCCCTCTACCAGGGCTTTAAATTCGGCCGTTTTTCCCTGGGTGATGACCTCGGCGGCCATGATGATCTCGCCCACGCCGTCCAGAAACGAGGCGGGGGCCAGCACGTTCATCATCTCACGGTCGATCTTGCCGTACCAGCTGAGCATGAGCGCACTTTGCAGCTGGGAGATATCGGAAAAATCCGCGGCACTTCGGCCGTAGGGGGCCATGTCGATCTGCATGCTGCTTTTCACCGCTCCGGCGAGGGCAAACCCTTTGACCGTCGCCATACCAAAAAGCGAAACGGCCTGGGAGATGTTTTTGATCTCGCGGGAGAACCCGTACAGCGGGGAGTTGGCGGCCTTAAGCAGGTTGGCTGTCATCATGGGGTCTTTGTCGATGACCTTGGTCAGGTCGGCGATGCCGGATTCGGGGTTGGAACAGATCTCCTGGATTCTGACCACCGACTCCGGAAGGGGCGGGAGGGATTTAATGCGTCGAACCAGTTCGGTATTGAGTGTGCTCATGCTGTGGCTTCTTTGTTTGAGTGTTCGGTACTTGCCAAATTATAATCTCTTTCATCTAAAGCTTTTCCGTGGGACACGGCATGACTGATGCTTAAACTATCTTTGGATAAAATGGCCCTAATCAAACACACATACGTAAAGGAATACGATGGCACTTAACGTCTATTACGACAAAGATTGTGATATCTCCATCATCAAGTCAAAAACCGTAGCAATGATCGGCTTCGGCTCCCAGGGTCACGCCCACGCTGAAAACCTCCGCGACAGCGGCGTCAATGTTATCATCGGTCTGCGCAAGGGCGGAAGCTCCTGGAAAAAAGCAGAAGCGAAAAACTTCAAAGTTATGACCGTAGCGGAAGCGTCCGCTGCAGCTGACGTCGTCATGATCCTGCTGCCTGACGAAAACCAGGCTGAAATCTACAAAAACGAAATCGAGCCAAACTTGAAAAACGGTGCGACCATTGCATTCGGTCACGGGTTTAACATCCACTTCGGACGCATCCACCCACGTGCTGACATCAACGTCACCATGATTGCGCCAAAAGCTCCGGGCCACACCGTTCGCAGCGAATTTGTCCGCGGCGGCGGGATTCCTGACCTGATCGCTGTCGGTCAAGATCCAAGCGGCAAAACAAAAGAACTGGCTCTCTCCTACGCCTCAGCCATCGGCGGCGGTAGAACAGCGATTATCGAAACAACCTTCAAAGACGAAACAGAAACCGACCTCTTCGGTGAGCAGGCAGTTCTGTGCGGCGGTGCAGCTGCCCTGGTACAAGCCGGTTTCGAAACCCTGACCGAAGCGGGTTATGCACCCGAGCTGGCCTACTTCGAATGTCTGCACGAACTGAAACTGATCGTTGACCTGATGTTTGAAGGCGGTATCGCCGATATGCGTTACTCCATCTCCAACACAGCGGAATACGGCGATTACGTCTCCGGAAAACGCGTCATCAACGCCGAGTCCAAAGCAGCGATGAAAGAAATCCTCAAAGAGATTCAAGACGGTCGCTTCGCGAAAGACTTCATCCTTGAAGGCCAAGCAGGTTACCCACGCATGAACGCCGAGCGTGCCAACGCACGTGCATCCCTGATCGAGAGAACGGGTGTTAAGCTGAGAGCGATGATGCCGTGGATCAGTAAAAATAAAATCGTAAACCAAGAAACAAACTAACTCTTTTTCATTTTGAGCACGCATCTTCGGATGTTGTGCTCAGTCACTTACTACAGTAAGCTCCTTCCCCCAACCCTCCAAATCTACGCACACTAAATAAAAAATATCAAGTATGACTATACCCATACAAAAAAATATATGACAAAGTGTCATTCTTTTTAAAAAAAATATTTAAAGTTGTATTATTCACATAATAAGTTTTATTCAATCCTAATTGGTTAATGAATAAAAATTCTGCTTTCGACAATATATTTTCGTGTTT